>CAMLFJ010000376.1 GCA_946479205.1 uncultured bacterium
TCCAACAGTTCAATAGGCTGGTGGCGTGCCGCTTCCTGGGGGCTCGAAAGCGCTGGATGGCGGAGAAGATTTCGACCGGGGGTGGGGACCGCCGCGCCTCGCGTGACATTATTCCAGTGTCTATTCAATCGACGATCGCGGCCGCCCGGGCTAGAAGTGGAATGACGTGGGACGAGATTGAGATGGCTACTCATCTCTCCCCGCGGGCACTCTGCTCGCCAGACAAGTCGAAGCGAGGGTATCGCCGCTGGGTGATCGAACGTCTGGGTCATCATCTTCACTCGTCGGAGCTGACGAGGTTGGCTGTGTCGGACGTGTACTGGGACCGGGTGGTGAGCGTGGAACCGGTCGGGATGTGGGAGACGTATGACCTGACCGTGGAGGGCGATCACAACTTCGTGGCAAATGACCTGATCGTCCACAACTCGCACGCGGCCAGCTTCGCGCTGCTCGCGTACGCGAGCGCGTATCTCAAGGCGCATCACCCCGCCGCGTTCTACGCGGCGCTGCTCAACAACCAGCCCATGGGCTTCTACGATCCGGCCACCATCGTCGGCGACGCGGGCCGGCACGGGCAGGGGATCCGGCCCGCCGACGTGAACTTCTCGGGCTGGCTCTGCGCGATCGAGCCGGACGGCGTGGTGCGGCTCGGGCTGCGCTACGTGCGCGGGCTGCGGGAGGAGGCGGGCCGGCGGCTCCAGGCGGAGCGCCGGGGGCGGCCCTTCGCCTCGGTGGAGGACGTGATGAAGCGTGGAGAGCTACGCCGCGACGAACTGGCGCAGCTCGCGCGGGTGGGCGCGCTCGCGAGCCTCGAGCCGGAGCGGCGCGCCGCGCTCTGGGAAGCTTCGCTGGCGGGCCGTCCCGCGGGGGCGCTCTACGAGGACCTGCCCGCGCCGCGGGAGCCCTCGCCGCTCCGGGCGATGAGCGCCGAGGAGCGGCTGATCGCCGACTACGAAGGCACCGGCCTCACCCTCGGGCCGCATCCGATGGCCTTCCGGCGCGGCGCGCTGCTAAGGATGCGGGTATCGCGCGCGACGGATCTCGCCGCCTTCCGCCACGGGGCCTGGGTGAAGGTGGCGGGAGCGGTGGTCGTGCGTCAGCGGCCCGGCACCGCCAAGGGCTTCGTGTTCCTGAACCTGGAAGACGAGACCGGCCTGGTGAACGTCATCGTGCGGCCCGCGCTCTTCCATCGCCATCGGCTCGCCCTGGTCAACGAGCCCTTCCTCTTGATCGAGGGGACGTTACAGCGTCAGGACAATGTCACCTCGATACGCGCCGAGCGGCTCGCCCCGCTGCGCCACCGGCTGGCGAGCGTCCCTTCCCACGATTTTCACTGATCCGCTCGGCTCGGCGCGCTTCGCGCTCGTCATCTGATCGGTCGCCTCGCCTTCGGCTGCGGCTCCCACTGCCAGGGCTGCGCCTCGCCAAGCCACTGCCCCTGGACAACCCTTCGAGGGCGGCCAGGAACATGCGGAGCGCTGGAGTTTCCGGCTTGTCGCGCCGGCGCACGAGGCCCAGGCGCCGCACGAGGGCGGGGGAGAGCGGCCGCATGGAGAGCGCGCCCGAGCGCACCTCGTCCCGCACCGCCATCGCCGGGCTCACCGAGACCCCGAGGCCCGCGCCCACCAGCTTCTTGATGGCCTCCTCGTTGCCCAGCTCCATCACGATCCGGGGCCGCACGCGGCCGCGACGGAACCAGCCGTCGATCACGCGCCGGATCGTCCCGCCGCGCTCGTAGACGATGAGCGGATGCCGCGCCAGCTCGGCGGCGGTGAGCGCGCCGCGCCCGGGCCACCCCTGCGCGGGCGGGCCCACCGCCACCAGCGGGTCGAGCAGCAGCGGCGTCACCAGGAGCTGGCGGCCGGTGACCGGCAGGGTCACGAGAGCCAGGTCGAGCTCGTTGGCCGCGACCGCGGCCGCGATCTCCGGCGCGTTGCCGGTCACCACGATCAGCTCGAGCTCCGGATAGCGCACCCGCATCCGGCGCAGGAGCGGGGGCAGCAGATGGATGCTCGCGGTGGCGCCGGTGCCGAGGCGCAGCCGCCCCGCCACCACCCCGCGGAGCTGGCGGAGCGCCTCCTGGGCGGCCTCGAGCTCCGCGAAGGCGCGCCCCGCGTGCTCCAGCAGGAGCGTCCCGGCCGGGGTGGGGAAGGCGCGCTTGCCCACCCGCTCGAGCAGCGCGGTGCCGCAGCGGGCCTCGAGCTGGCGCATGTGCAGGCTCACCGCGGGCTGGCTCAGCCGCAGGCTCTCCGCCGCCCGCGAGAAGCTGCCGTGACGGGCAATCTCCCGGAGCGTCCGCACGTGGGCGGGATTGAGATCCATCGCCACAAAAGTATTTCTCATCGTTGGTATGAGAACAATCTATTTCCCTTATCAAACCCGGGCGGGCAGACTCGGGCCAAGGAGAGATCTTCATGGGGGACGTGACGATACGCCCGGCGACGCCGGACGACGCCGCGGGGATCTGCACGATCTACAACCAGGGCATCGAGGACCGCATCGCCACGCTCGAGACCGAGCTACGCACCCCCGAGGAGCGGCGGCAGTGGCTGGCCGCGCGCGGGCCGCGCCATCCGGTGGTGGTGGCGACCTCCGACGGCCGGGTGGTCGGATGGGGCAGCCTCAACTCGTTCAACGCGCGCCCCGCCTACGACCACGTGGTGGATCTGTCGGTCTACGTCGAGCGCGGCTGGCGGGGCCGCGGGGTCGGCAAGGCCCTCCTGCAGCACGTGCTGGGGCTCGCGCGCGGGATCGGGTACCACAAGATGGTGCTGGCCACCTTCCCCTACAACGACGCTGGTCTCGCGCTCTACCGGCGCATGGGGTTCAGCCCGGTCGGCGTGTACCACGAGCAGGGGAAGCTCGACGGCCGCTGGGTGGACGTCCTGATCATGGAGCAGCTTCTCTGAGCCACGGCTGGCGCGTCGTCGCCACGCTCTCCGCCACCGAGGTCGTCTCCTGGGGCATCCTCTACTACGGCTTCCCGGTCTTCCTCGCCTCGATGGAGCGCGACCTGGGCGCTTCCCGGGCCGCGGTCACCGGCGCCTTCACGGTCGGCATGGGAATCGCGGCGCTCGCCGCCCTGCCGGTGGGGCGGTGGCTCGATCGCCGCGGGCCGTGGGCCCTCATGACGGCGGGCTCGTGTCTCGGCACCGCGCTGCTGATCGCGTGGTCGCAGGTGGAGAGCCTCGCCGGGTTCTACGTGATCTGGACCCTGATGGGCTTCGCCCTCGCCGCCACGCTCTACGAGCCCGCGTTCGGGGCGGTGGTGCGCTGGTTCTCCACCGAGCACCGCGACCGCGCGCTCACCATCGTGACGCTGGCGGGCGCGCTCGCGAGCACCATCTTCATGCCGATCGCGGCCTGGCTGGTGGAGCACGGAGGCTGGCGGCAGGCCTTGCTCGTGCTGGCCGCGATCCTGGCGGTGCTGACGATCCCGCCGCACGCGGTCGTGCTCCGCCGCCAGCCGCCGCACGTCGCTCCGGCCCGCCCGCGCGGGCTGCGCGGCCCCGGCGCGACCCTCGGCGAGGCCAGCCGCACGCCGATCTTCTGGGCGCTGGCGGCGGCGTTCGCGATCGGCAACTTCTCGACCACCGCGGTCACGCTGCACCTGATCCCGTACATGGTGGCCAGCGGCTGGTCGCCGGCCACGATGGCCGCCTCGATCGGCTGGATGGGCGCCATGCAGATCCCGGGACGCCTGCTCTTCGTGGCGGTGACCGGCCGCTTCGGCGCCCTCGGCGTGACGATGGCGGTGTTCCTGGCGCAGGCGGCGGGACTCGCGCTCGTCGCGCTCGCGCCGTCGCTGCCCGGCGGCCTGCTCCTGATGATCGTCGTGCTCGGCGCCGCCAACGGCATGGGTACGCTCGCGCGGGCCACCACGCTGACCGACGTCTTCGGCGCCGGGAGCTACGCGAGCATCGGCGGCGCGGTGGCCCTGGGCGCCAACGGCGCGCGCGCGGCCGGGCCGCTCGGCGCCTCGCTGCTCTACCTGGCGCTGGGCGGTTATCGGCCCGTCTTCTGGACCCTGGCGGGCGCGCTGGTGGTGGTCGGCGCGGTGGTGGCGGCGGCCGCGCGCGACGTGCGAGAGCCTGCCGCGGCCTCCGGAGCGTAAAGCGCCGGGCCGGTAATCGGTTCGCGGTACGATAGACCCTATGCTCGCGGGGTGGGGCCGTCTCGTTCATCGCTTCCGGGTGGCGAT
>CAMLFJ010000377.1 GCA_946479205.1 uncultured bacterium
GCTGCGTGTAGGAGAAGGCGTACAGGGACGGCTCCGCCGGCGCGGCCGCGACCGGGGCCACGTTGGTCCGCGGGATCGGGTTGTCCTCGCCCACCAGGATGTCCCACTCGGCGAGGAGCTTGCGGTAACCCTCGTTGAAGGCGGCGAAGCCGTCGAACGTGAAGGGCGCGGGGCTGCGCAGCTCGATCCCGCAGAGCGCGGTCCGCGCCCGCTTCGCCTCGCGGAGGTGCCGCTCGATGCGCGCGAAGCCGTCCCGCCAGGGTATCGGCGCGGTGAGCGTCACGTGGACGATCTCGTGGCCTGCCTTGGCCACGGTGCCGCACGAGAACGCGCTGATGCCGGGCATGTAGCGGTAGTCGCCGGTCGGATGGTCACGAAGCATGGGACGGCCTCTCGATCAGGAAGTTGCCGGCCTCGAAGGGCACGGGGGGCGCGGCGGGGTCGAAGGACACGCCGATCGGGTCGCGGCCCTCGGCGAGCGCGTCGAGCTGGAGCTTGAGCAGGCGGCGGACCAGGGCCACCCCGCGGTCGCTCGACACCAGGTTCTCCTCGGAGTGGAGCGTGATGGGGCCCTGGCCGACCTGGGCCTCGTAGTCGCCGGGGAAGTCGCGATGCTCGGCCGCGCTCAGCTCCTCCCAGAGCTTGCCGTGCAGGCGCGAGCGCACGCTCGCGATCTCCCCGGGGGTCCGCACGCGCCCCGCGGTGTAGATGCGGAAGCTCGTGTCGTCGAGCGGCAGCACCCAGCCGATGGTCTCGACGCGCGCGTACTGCGCGACCCGCGGGTTCGGAATGACCCGCAGGGTCGGCAGCACCGCCTCGCTGATCCGGTGGAGCACGGTGCCGTCGGGCAGGCGGCGGTCGGAGATCGCCTTCACGCCCCGGTCGCTCAGCTCCCACGTCACCTCCGGCATGAGGCCCATCGGCGCGGTGAACTGCGGGCCGCTGAAGGAGCCGTGCAGGATCGGCACGTGGAGCGTGTCCATCAGGTTCTCGTAGTGCTGGAGCCAGTTGCACGGGATGACCGCGGGCCCGCCGCCGCCCACGCTGCGGTCGTCGGCCTCGAGGAACTCGCCCGGGTCGAGCGCCTCCAGCACCTCGTAGCGCGGCAGCACCGGCTTCCGCGCGGGCGGGCCCATGTAGGCGAAGACCAGCCCGTAGCGCTCCCGCACCGGGTACCAGGGCTGGCGCATCCGCTCGCGCTGCGGGCCGCCGTCGGGCTCGCACGGCTGCTCGAGGCAGCGGCCCTCCACGTCGAAGAGCCAGCCGTGGTAGCAGCAGCGGATGCCGCGCTCCTCCACGCGGCCGTAGTAGAGCGTGGTGCCGCGGTGCGCGCAGCGCGCGGTGACGAGGCCGGGCCGCCCCTGCCGGTCGCGGAAGAGCACGAGGTCCTCGCCCAGCGCGCGCAGGGCCCGCGGCGTGTCGTTCGCGTCGCCGGCGAGGCCGACCGGGTGCCAGTAGCGGCGCAGCAGCTCGCCCATCGGGGTGCCCGGGCCCACCAGGGTCAGCTCGCGCATGAACGTGGGCGCGGGTCGCCCGTAGCCGGTGCCGGTGTCGGTCATGACGGCTCACGCCTGGCGCCGCCCTCGTCCGCGGGCGGCGCGGGCTCGCTGGAGCGGCGCAGGTCCAGGGTGGGGACGCCGCCGGTATCGAGGCCGGTCAGCGACGTGAGCCGGGTGATGCGTGTCATGTGGCTGATCATGTCGGCGATCTGGCGGATGGCCCGCTCGCCGCGCTCGAAGTAGCGGGCGAGCTCCGGGCGGTCGCGCAGCCGCTCGGCGAGGAGCTGCAGGTTGCCGCCGACCACGGTGAGCGGGTTGTTGATCTCGTGGGCCGCCGCGTTGGCGAGCTTGGCCACCGAGCGGAGGCTCTCGGCTTCACGCTCCGCGGCCTCGCGGCGCTGCCGCTCGCTGACGTCCACGAAGGAGACGAAGGTGGCCGGGCCGCCTTCCCACTCGACCACGGTGGCGGTCGCCGCGAGCCAGAAGCGGCTCCCGTCCTTCCGGAGCGCTTCCAGCTCGACCGTCGCCGGAATCGTCTCGCCCCGCAGCCGGGCATCCACGCGAGCCCTCACCGTCTCGCGATGCTCCGGGGCGATGAAATCCAGCCACGTCACGCCCACCACCTCGGCCGGGTCCGCGAACCCGAAGAGCCGGAGCGCCGCCGGGTTGGCGAAGCAGATCTGCCCCTGCCGGTGGAGCATCATCCCCTCCGCCGAATCCTCGATCAGGCGGCGATACCGCCGTTCCGACGTGGCCAGCTCGCTGGTCCGGGCGCGCACCCGCTCGTCGAGCTCGGCCTGGGCCCGGAGCATCTTCGCTTCCGCGCGCAGCAGGCGCCTCGTCTGGAGCCACGCCAGGCCCAGCGCCGCGACGAGCAGAGGGCCCAGGAGAGCGAGGGGCACGAGCCAGCGCGCGGAATCCATCGCCGAGTTCGTCTCACGGGCCAGCCGCGGGGTCAAGCCCCGCGGGCGGTCACCGCGAGAGCAGGGCCACGCCCGCCACGATCAGGACCACGCCCGCGACGATGCGCCAGCCGAGCTTGCCTCGGTCGCTCGGGAAGAGGTAGGTGAGGCCGAGGACGAAGAGGGGGGCGGTGCCGGCGAGGGGAATCACCACGCTGACGTCGCCGAAGCCGAGCGCCAGCAGCAGGAAGAAGACCCCGGCATTTTCGGCGATGCCGCCGCCGATGAAGTAGAGCAGGCTCCGCCGGCTGCAGCGCAGCGAGCCGAGCTTGCCCGACGCGGCGATGAACGTGGTCGACGCGATCAGGGCCGCGCTGACGTTGATGGTGGCGCCGAGGAGCGGCCCCGCGGAGGCGAGGCCGAGCTTGCGCAGGATCTGGACGATGCCGAAGCACGAGGCTGCGATGAAGGGATAGGCGAGATGCGGGACGCGGAAGCCCACGTAGCGGCCGCTGAGCGACAAGAGGATCGTGCCCGCGACGATCACCAGGGTGCCCGCCACGATGGGGGCGGTCACGTGCTCGCCCAGGAGCAGGATCGCGAGGCCGCTGGCCACCAGCGGGGTCAGGTTGTTGACCGCGGCCGCGGCCGGCGCGCCGACCTTCTGGATGGCGAGGATGCGGAAGAGCCGGCCGCCGGTGGTGCCGATCAGGCCGGAGAGGGCGAAGTAGGGCACGGCCTGCCACGAGTACTGATCGAACGGGACGAGGATCAGCGCCGCGGTCCACGCGGCGACCGCGCCCACGACCACGTTGATCCAGGCGCCGGCCCAGAAGCTCGAGCCCTGGAGGCCGCGATGGATGAGGATGGTCGCGAGCGAGGCGCAGAGAGCGCTCGACAGCGCCATCAGGTGTGGCGTCGGGAGCAACGCGGGGCTCGGCGATCAGCCGACTTCGGCGCGGAGGCGATCGTGCAGCGTGGCGAGCTGGTCCGTCATCGCGGCCACCGAGCGCGCGCCGGCCTGGAAGATCGCGGTGGCGTTCAGCGCCACCCAGCCGAAGCCCATGGCCTTGAGCGCGGCGACGCGGGCCACCACCGCGTCGTGGTCGGCGTAGAAGGTCTTGCCCGCCGCGTCTCGGGGCGGCGGCGCCACCATGCTCTGGAGCCCGATGGCCCCGGGATCGCGCCCGGCGGCCTCGGCGTGCCGGTGGATGGCCTCGATGGCCTCGCGCGCGCCGGCCGGGTCGGTGACCCGGCTGGCCAGCCAGCCGTCGCCGAGCCGGCCCACGCGCCGGAAGGCGGCCTCCGAGAGGCCGCCGATCCAGATCGGCAGGCGGGCCCCTTGCGGCGGCTTGGGCTCCATGGCCATGGACACCGTGGGGTAGTGCGCGCTCTCGAAGCTCACCTCGGCGTCGGTCCAGTAGGCGCGCAGCAGGCGGATCGCCTCGTCCATGCGGGCGCCGCGCGTCCGGAAGGGCTCGCCGAGGGCCTCGTACTCCGACTCCTGCCAGCCGACGCCCACGCCGAGTCGCACCCGGCCGCCCGACAGCGTGTCGAGCGTGCTCACCTGCTTGGCCACCAGCGCGGGCTGGCGCTGCGGGAGCACGAGCACCTCGGTGCCGAGGGTGACGCGGGTGGTGACGGCCGCGATGTAGGAGAGCGCCATCAGCGCCTCGAGGATCGGCATCGCCGCGTTGTACGGTCCGCGGGGGCGGCCCTCGATCGGGACGCCCATGATCACGTGGTCGAAGATGTCGATGTGGTCGTAGCCGATCCGCTCGATCGC
>CAMLFJ010000378.1 GCA_946479205.1 uncultured bacterium
AGCGCTACAAGGCCTTCGAGCCGGACATCCCGGTCAACAACATCGCGCCGCACGTGTCCATGGGCTTCAACAACCTCTGGATCCTGCTCAACGACGTGCTCCCGCGGGCCATCCAGAAGCACGGCGGGTGGAACGCGGAGGCGCTCGCCCAGGCCGCGCGGGAAACCGACATCCCCGAGGGCGGCACCATGCAGGGCTACGGCGTGAAGTTCCTCAACGAGGGCCCGATGCGCGGCCAGAACGAGCGCGCCATCGCCGCGGTGTACCAGGTGGTGGATGGGCAGTTCCGTCACGTGTGGCCCGCGGTCATCGCCACCCCCAATCCTCCCGTTCTCCTTCCCGCCTCGTCGCCCTGGGCGGCCCGCTGAGCTAGATCGCGATCGCGCGAGGCGGGGGTCGAACGACCCCCGCCTCGCCGGCTCCCTGCGTGCTCACGATCGACCGGCTCACCAAGCAGTTCGGCGGCTTCACCGCGCTGAACGCGGTCTCCTTCGAGGTCAGGCCGGGCGAGATCCTGGGCCTCATCGGGCCCAACGGCTCCGGCAAGACGACCTGCTTCAACTGCATCTCCGGCGCGCTCCTGCCCACCGCGGGCACCATCCGCTTCAAGGAGCACGACATCGCCGGCCTCACGCCCGACGCGGTCTGCCACCGCGGGCTCGCGCGGACGTTCCAGATCCCCCGCCCGTTTCGCAAGCTCACCATCCTCGAGAACGTGGCGGTGGCCGCCCACTTCGGGGCGGCCCAGCGCAACACGGAAGCCGAGGCCCGCCGCCACGCGCGGGAGATCCTCACCCTGGTCGGCCTGCCCACCGATCCCCAGGCCACCACCTCGACGCTCGGCGCGGGGGGGCTCAAGAAGCTCGAGCTGGCGCGCGCGCTCGCCACTCGCCCGAGCCTGCTCCTGGCCGACGAGAGCCTGGGCGGGCTCGATCCCACCGAGATGCACGACGCGGCCGAGATGCTCCGTCGGATCCGCGGCGAGCTCGGCATCACGATCGTGTGGGTGGAGCACATCATGGGCACCCTCCTCCGGGTGGTGGACCGCCTGGTCGTGCTCGACCACGGCGAGAAGATCGCGGAGGGCGCGCCGCGGGAGGTCGCGGAGAATCCGCAGGTGATCGAGGCGTACCTGGGCGAGAAGGTGGTGCTGAGCTGATGCTCGAGCTCTCCCAGGTCACCGCGGGTTACGGCGCCTTCACCGCGCTCTGGGACGTGAGCCTGCGCGTGAGCCAGGGCGAGGCGGTGGCGGTGGTGGGTCCCAACGGCGCGGGCAAGACCACCCTGCTGCGCGCGGTCTCCGGCCTCATCGCGCCGCGCGCGGGCCGCGTGACGTTCGAGGGCGCCGAGCTGGCCGGCAAGCCCGCCTACGAGATCGTGGCCCACGGCATCGCCCACGTGCCGGAGGGGCGCCGGCTCTTCCCGCAGCTCACCGTGGCCGAGAACCTCAAGATGGGCGCCTTCCTGCCCGCCGCGCGCGGCCACTTCCACGAGAGCCTCGAGCGCGTCTTCACGCTCTTCCCGGTGCTGGCCGAGCGGTCCGCCCAGCGGGCGGGCAGCCTGTCGGGCGGCGAGCAGCAGATGCTCGCGGTGGGCCGGGCCCTCATGTCCCGGCCCAAGCTGATCCTCTTCGACGAGCCGTCGATGGGCCTGGCGCCGGTCATGGTGCTGCGTCTCTTCGACCTGATCCGGCGCGTGCGGGAAGAGGGCTACACCATCTTGGTCGTCGAGCAGAACGTGCGGCAGGTGCTCAAGCTGGTCGACCGCGCCTATCTCCTGGAGGTCGGGCGCATCAAGGTCGAGGGCCGCGCCGCCGACCTGGCCGAGCAGGACTTCGTGCGCCGGGCCTACGTGGGGCTCTGAACGTGCTCGAGCCGATCTTCATCCTCGAGGCGGTGATCAACGGCATCCTGCTCGGCGGGGTGCTGGCCCTCCTGGCCCTGGGGCTCAACCTGATCTTCGGCGTGATCGACATCGTGTGGATCGCCTACGTGGACCTGGTCGCGCTCTGCATGTACGGCGTCTACTTCCTGGTCACGCTCTACGGCTGGCCCCTCTGGCTGGCCGGGCTGGGGTCGATCGCGATCGGCGCGGGGCTCGGCGTGCTCGTGCACCTGCTGATCATCACGCCCATCCTGTCGAGCCCTCCCATCAACCAGCTCCTCGCCACCGGCGGCCTCCTGTTCTTCATCCAGTCGGTGGCCACCCTGCTCTGGTCGACCGACCACCGCTCGGTGCGGGTGAGCCTGCCCACCATCGAGGTGGGCGGCATCTTCATCTCGTTCTCGCGGCTGCTCGCCTTCGGGCTCTCGGTCCTGGCCATGATCGCGCTCTACCTCTTCCTCAAGCGCACCTACACCGGCACCGCGATCCGGGCGGTGAGCCAGGACCGCGAGGCCATCGCGCTGATGGGGGCGCGGCCGCAGCGGCTCTACCTGGTGACCTCGGCGGTGGGCGGGGCCATGGCGGGGGTGGCGGGGGCGCTGTTGATCATCCAGTACGCGGTGCACCCGTACTTCGGCGGGGCCTTCGGGCCGCTGACGTTCATGATCTGCGTGCTCGGTGGCCTCGGCAACATGGTGGGCGCCTTCTTCGCCGCCTTCATCATGGCCCAGGTCATCTCGGTGGGCGGGGTGATGGTCTCGACCGAGATGGGCTACGTGATCGCCTTCGTGATCTTCATCGTGCTGATGTTCGTCCGTCCGGGCGGCATCTTCGCCAAGCGCGGATGACGACCGCGTTCCGCGTCCTGGGCCTGGTCGCGCTGGTGGCGATGGCGCTGATCCCCTTCCTGCCCCTGGGGGCCGCGCAGGAGTACATCTGGCACGTCATCATCCAGATCTTCCTGTGGTCGTTCGTGGGCAACGCGTGGTCCCTGATGGGCCGCTTCGGCCTCGTCTCGCTCGGCCACGGCGCCTTCCTCGGGGTCGGCGCCTACGCGACCGTGCTGCTCTGGAACTTCTACGGGATGACCCCGTGGGTCGGCGTGGTCCTCGCCGTCCTCCTGACCGTCGCGCTCGCCCTGGTGGTCGCGTACCCGTGCTCGCGCTTCCAGGTGGTGGGCCACTACTTCGGCCTCGTGACCCTCGCGGTGGGCGAGGTGGTCCGCCTGTGGATCGTGGCCGAGCGCGACTGGACCGGCGGATCCCTGGGGGTGAGCCTCAAGACCGCCGGCACCGCCTCGGGCTGGTGGACCCTCCAGTTCGCGGACAAGCGCGTCTTCTATTATGTGGGCATGGCGGCCTGGCTCTTCGGCCTCTGGGTGTGGTGGCGGGTGGACCGCAGCATGGCCCGCTCGGCGATGGAGGCCATCGGTGAGGACGAGACCGCGGCGGCCTCGGTGGGCATCCGGGTCACGCGCTTCAAGATGGGCATCACCGCGCTGTCGGCCGCGCTCACCGCGCTGGGCGGCGCCCTGCTCGCGCTCTACCTGGCCTACACCAACCCGGACACGCTCTCCGGCATCGGGGTGTCGCTGCGCATCGTGTTCGCGGTGGTGCTGGGCGGGATGTACTCGCTGCTCGGCCCCTTCGTGGGCACCGCGCTCACCATCGCGCTGAGCGAATACCTGCGCATCTACTTCGGCATCAAGCTGATCGGCATCGCGGAGACGATCTACGGCCTCCTGCTGATCGTCTTCATCATCTTCCTGCCCGCCGGGATCTACGGCTCGATCCGCGACGCGCTGTTCCGCCGTCGCCCGGCCCGATCCGCCGGCGCGGCCACCGTCGCGGTCCTCGCCGGCCTGATCGTGGCCGGCTGTGGCGGCAGCACCGGCCTCGTCGTGCGCGGGCAGTCGGACGCCCAGATCGCGGCGGACCGCGCCCAGTGCCTGCCCTTCGTGCAGGCCCACACCGAGACGACCCCCGAGCTCGCGGAGGCGGCGTGCCTCGTCAACCGCGGGTACCGCGCGCCGCTTCCCCTCGCCCAGGGCCCGGCGGGCATCGGGTCGCTCTACGCCACCGCCAACCGGGACGCCGCGGTGATCGTGGCGGACTTCCAGGGCTGCCGGGTGGAGGCCTTCAACACCCCGATGCCCGAGAACAAGGAGAAGAAAGGGCCCTCGGGCATCTTCTCGAGCTTCTTCGGGCAGCTCTTCCCGCGCGGCTTCATCACGAAGGCCCGCACGCCGGACGAGTGGGCGCTCCAGACGTTCGCGGCGTGCCTGAACCGCCGCGG
>CAMLFJ010000379.1 GCA_946479205.1 uncultured bacterium
TCGGCGTCGCCCACCACGTGCGCATTCGTCACCAGGTAGCCGTCCTCGCGGATGATGAAGCCCGAGCCCTGGCTCCGCCGCTCGTCCGGCGCATTGGGCTGCGGCTCCTGGCCTTCCGCCTGAGGATCGGCCGCCCGGCGCACCCGGATCTGGACCAGCGGCGGCTTCAGACGCTCCGTCAGGTCGTGCATGAAGTCGTTCAGGCGCGCGATGTCGGGCGGCGCCGCGGCCCCCTGGCTCTCCTTCCACAGCGGCTCCGCGGGCCGGGCCTGGGCAGCGGCCACCGCCGGCACCACGAGAGATAACGCGAGCGCGAGGGAGAGGGCTCTACGGCGCATCTGCAAGCCTCCTGGAGTGTGTGGTGCTCGGGGACCGGACTCGATTATACCGCCATCCGAAATTCGCGCTGCGTCTACCGCCGAACCTCGCGGAGGACGTGCCCGAGCTCGGGAAGGATCAACTTCTCGAGCGCGAGCCGGCAGGCATTGGGCGATCCGGGCAGCGAGAACAGCGCCCGCCCCCGCACGACCCCGCCCTGGGCGCGGGAGAGCATGGCGGCGGCGCCGACCTCCTCGTAGGAGAGCATGCGGAAGAGCTCCCCGAAGCCGGTGAGCCGCTTGTCGAGCAGGGCCTCGACCGCCTCGAAGGTGGAATCGCGCGAGGTGACGCCGGTGCCGCCGGTGAGGATGAAGGCCTCGACCGCGGGATCGTCGCAGCCCTTGCGGATCACCGCGGTGACCTGCGTGGGCTCGTCGCGCACGATCGCGTGGCCGACCACGGTGTGCCCGGCCTGGGTGAGCCGCTCGCGAATGAGGGCGCCGCTCGTGTCCGTCTCCGGCGTCTTCGAGTCCGAGATGGTGAGGACGAAGCAGCCGATCGAGCGCGGCGCGTTCGCCTTGTGGTCTCTTGGGACTGCGTCGGCCGGGGGCACCGCGTCGGGCCGGCTCACTCGGCTTCCTCCAGGTACACCGCCCCGTCCTCGACGGTGGCGGTGTAGCGCGGGACACTTTCGCCCGGCACCGTCATGCAGGCGCCGGTGCGCATGTCGAACTCCCAGCCGTGGAGGGGGCAGATCACGATCTCACCCTCGACCCACCCGTCGCAGAGACTGCCGCCCTGATGCGGGCAGTCGTCGCCGATGGCCAGGACCTCCTCGCCGCGTCGATAGACGCCCACGTTGAGCCCGTTCACGCTGACCAGCACCCCTTTTTTTGGCGGCAGCTCCGACAGCGCCAGGACCTTCACGCGGGCCACCGCTACCGACCCCGGTAGGCCTGGTCGAGGAGCTCGACGATGTGGAGCACCTGGATCGGCGAGCCCTTCGCGCGCAGCCCCTGCACGATCTGGATGATGCAGCCCGGGTTCGCGGTCACGACCGCGTCGGCGCCGGTGGCCCGCACGTGCGCGATCTTCCGCTCCTGCAGCCGCGTGGCCATCTCGGGCTGGGTCAGGTTGTAGGTGCCGGCGGAGCCGCAGCACCAGTCGGCCTCTTTCAACTCGACCACGCGAAGGCCCGGGATCTGGGCCAGCAACGCCCGCGGCTGCGTGCGGATCTTCTGTCCGTGGGCCACGTGACAGGGGTCGTGGTAGGTGACGGTCCGCTTCACTTCGCGCAACGGCCCGCGCAGCGGCTCGACGGCCAGGAACTCGGAGACGTCGCGCACGCTCGCCGCGAAGCGCTCGGCGCGGCCGCGCCAGGCCGGATCGCCCGCGAGCAGCGGGCCGTAAGCCTTCATGTGCGCGCCGCAGCCGGAGGTGTTCACGATGACGTGCTCCACGCCGGCCGCCTCGAAGGTCTCGATGGTGCGCCGGGCCAGGGCGAGCGCGGTGTCGTGCTCGCCCGCGTGGGCGTGGAGCGCCCCGCAGCAGGCCTGCGTACGCGGCGCGATCACCTCGACTCCGTTCCGGGCGAGGACGCGCGCCGTCGCCTGGTTCTGCGGGCCGAAGGCCACCTGCTGGATGCACCCGGTGAGCAGGCCCACCCGAGCGCGTCGGACACCGGTGGCGGGCGTCACCTCGGCCAGCGGCGCCCGATCGGCGCCGGACGGCAGGTCCGGCAGCAGCGGCTCCCAGTGGCGCAGCGGCTCGGGCAGGAACCGCAGCAGCCCGGAGGCCCGGACCATGCGCCGCAGGCCGCTGACCTGGTAGAAGCGAAGCCCGGCGGCGGCCAGCCGCAGGAGCGACGGGTTCGGGAGCAGCAGCGAGAAGTTGACCCACCGGAACGCGCGACGCACGAATCCGCCCGGCCGCTGCCGCTCGATCTCGGCGCGCGCAGCCTCGATGAGCTGGCCGTACGGCACGCCGGATGGGCAGACCGTCTCGCAGGCGCGGCAGCCCAGACAGAGGTCGAGATGCGCCACGGTGGAGTCGGTCAGGTTGATGCGGCCCTCGGCGAGCGACTTGATCAGCAGGATGCGGCCCCGCGGCGAGTCCATCTCCGTCCCGAGCTCGGAGAAGGTCGGACAGTAGGCGAGGCAGAGCCCGCAGTGCACGCAGCGGTCCACCCCGTCGACGTTCAGCCCGTGCAGGGTGAGCGGCTGCGACGGCTTCGTCTCGGTCACGGGCGGGTGCGCCATCGGCTCAGATGTCTCCCACGAAGCGGCCCGGGTTCAGGATACCGCGCGGATCGAGGCGCTCCTTGATGCCCTTCATCAGGCGCAGCGTCGGGCCCGCCGCATCCCACACCGCCACCCGCTCCTTCACCGCGAGCGGGGCCCACTCGATCATCGCGCGCCCGTCCACCTGGTTGACCAGGGCGCGCCACTCGGTGAGCGTGGACACCACCGCGTTCGGGTTGGTGCCGCCCGCCAGCACCGCGGTGACGATGCCAACCCCGGCGTGCGCGGTGAGCGCGCCTACGAGGCCGTTGCGCTGCGCGGCCGCCGCGCCCGCGTCCATGAGCTCGGCGACCTGGGTCGGCAGCACCGCCCACTTCATCACCGCCGCGACCCGGTCCTGGCCCGGGCGGCCGAGGCCGGCGAGCGCGCGCCAGATGTCATCGCGCGCGGCGCCGTCGAGCACGCTGGTCTCGCCGAGGCCGATGGGGCCGAGCAGGCGCCCCAGCTCGGCCACCTCCCACTCCACCTGCGGGGCGATCCCGTCGAGACCGATCAGGAGCGCGGCGCCGCCGCCCAGTCCGAGGCGTCGCAGCGCCTCGCCGTCCGCGAGCTCGAGCGCCGAGGGAATCAGGTCCGAGGCCAGCACCGCGCGCGCGGCCGCGCCCGCGGCCCGGAGCCGCTCGAAGCGGGCGACCACCAGCCGGTCCACGTCCACGCGCGGCCGGAGCTTCAGCGTCGCCTCCGCGAGCACGCCCAGCGTGCCGAAGGAGCCGATGAAGAGCTTCGGGAGATCGTAGCCGGCCACGTTCTTGACCACCTTGCCGCCGCCCCGCACGAGGCTGCCGTCGGCCATGACCACGGTGAGCCCGATCACCAGGTCGCGCGCGGTGCCGTAGAGATGCCGGCGCGGCCCGGAGGCGTCGCTCGCGAGCATGCCACCCACGGTGGCCCGCTCCGACGCCCCCGCGTCGAGCGAGAGCCACTGCCCGCGCTTGCCCAGCTCGGCCTGCAGGGTCTCCAACGGCAGCCCGGCCTCGACGGTGACCGTGAGATCGCCCGGCTCGTGCTCGAGGATGCGGTTGAGCCGCTTGAGCCCCAGCACCAGGCCGATGCGGTTGGGCGAGGAGCCGATCGCCATCTTGGTGCCGCCGCCCCACGGCGTGACCGGCAGGCCCGCCTCCCCGGCCGCCCGCAGCACCGCGGCGATCTCCTCCTTCGTGCCCGGAAAGACCGCCGCCTCCGGCGCGCGGCCCTCCACCACGTAGGGCGAGCAGTCCACCCCGGTGAGCACGTGGGGGGCCCCGACGATGCTGCGCAGCTTGTCCGGCAGGGTTGACGACACGCGGCGTTCCGGATTCCCGCGCTAGAACCGCTGAGCGAGGCCCTTCTCTTCGATCGGATGCGGGCGGTAGGCCGGGCCGACCTCGACGCAGGCCTTGTTGCTCGGGAAGATCTTGCCCGGATTGCAGAGGCCGGTCGGATTGAACGCGTCCTTCACCAGCCGCATGCAGGCGAGATCCGCTTCCGAGAAGATGAACGGCATGTAGTCCGCCTTCTCGAGCCCGATCCCGTGCTCGCCCGAGATGGAGCCGCCCACCTCGGCGCAGACCTTCAGGATCTC
>CAMLFJ010000380.1 GCA_946479205.1 uncultured bacterium
CCCGGGCTCATCGAGACGGACATGACGGCCGCGATCCCCGGGGAGGCGCGCGAGGCGATGCTGCAGCAGGTGCCGCTCAAGCGGATCGGGCAGAGCCGGGAAGTGGCGGAGGTGGTACGGTTCCTCGCCGGCGACGGCGGGAGCTACATCACCGGCCAGACGATCCACGTCAACGGCGGACTGTACATTTAATCAATCGCAGCCAGGAGGGGAGGGCATGGCGAAGCCGGTCGAGGAGCGGGTCAAGGAGATCATCGTCGAGCAGCTCGGAGTGGAAGAGGACGAGGTGTTGCCGGCCGCGAAGTTCATCGAGGACCTCGGGGCCGATTCCCTCGATACCGTCGAGCTCGTGATGGCCTTCGAGGAGGAGTTCGATCTCGAGATCCCGGACGAGGACGCCGAGAAGATCGCCACCGTCGGAGACGCGATCAGCTACATCAAGGAGAACTCGTAGGGGCGGGGGCACGGAGGAGCGCGTGGACGCGCGTCGAGTCGTCATCACCGGGGCGGGGGCGGTCACGCCGATCGGCAACACCGCCGAGGAGTTCTGGGCCGGGCTGACCGAGGGGAAGTCGGGGATCGGGCCCATCACCCGGTTCGACGCCGCCCTCCTGCCCACCCGGATCGCGGGTGAGGTGAAGGGCTTCGACTCGCTCCGCTACATCGACAAGAAGGACGACCGCAAGTTCGACCCGTTCCTCAAGTACGCGGTGGCCTGCGGGGTCATGGCGGTGGAGGACGCGGGCCTGAACCTGGAGCGGGTGGACAAGACCCGGTTCGGCATCATGGTGGGCTCCGGCATCGGCGGCATCAGCACGCTGCTGGAGAGCCACAAGGTGCTGCTCGAGAAGGGACCGGATCGGGTATCGCCCTTCTTCATCCCGATGCTGATCGTGAACATGGCCTCCGGCCTGCTCTCGATGCGCTTCGGGGCCAAGGGACCGAACTCCGCGGTGGTGACCGCGTGCGCGACCGGGAATCACGCGATCGGCGACGCGATGCGGATCATCCAGCGCGGCGACGCCGACATCATGATCGCGGGCGGGGCCGAGGCGATCATCATCCCGCTCACCTTCGCGGGGTTCTGCCAGATGAAGGCGATGAGCACCCGCAATGACGATCCGGGCCGGGCGAGTCGCCCGTTCGACGCGACCCGCGACGGCTTCGTGTGCGGGGAGGGCGGCGGTCTCCTGGTGCTGGAGTCGCTGGATCACGCGCTGGCCCGCGACGCGCGGATCTACGCGGAGGTGGTGGGCTACGGGATGACCGGCGACGCCTATCACATGACCGCGCCGGATCCGGAGGCGGACGGCGCCGCGCGGGCGATGGCCCTCGCGATGCGCGACGCGGGTGTCGAGCCGACCGCGGTCGGCTACATCAACGCCCACGGGACGTCCACTCCCTACAACGACAAGTCCGAGACGATGGCGATCAAGCGCGTCTTCGGTGAGCACGCCCGCAAGCTCGCGGTCTCCTCGACCAAGTCCATGACCGGCCACCTGCTGGGGGCGGCGGGCGGGATCGAGGCGATCGCCACCGCCTTCGCGATCCATCACGGGATCCTGCCGCCGACCATCAACTACGAGACGCCGGATCCCGAGTGCGACCTCGACTACGTCCCGAACCACGCCCGCAAGCAGGACGTGGAGGTCGCGCTCAGCAACGCGTTCGGCTTCGGGGGCACGAACGCCACCATCGTCCTCCGGAAGTATCGCGCCTAGGACACTCGGAGGGGGCTACGCCCCCTTCCACTCGATGGTCGCAGCTCATCCGGTCTCGACGGGACGCCCGCGGCGTTGACGGTCGCGGCGGATTCCGCCGGCGTGCTGGGTGCCCACCTGGGCTACTCCTTCCGCGATCCCGCCCTGCTGCGGGAAGCGCTGACCCACCGCTCGTTCACGAACGAGAATCCCGGGTCGCCCGACAACGAGCGGCTCGCCCTCCTGGGCGACGCGGCGCTGGCCCTCGTGGTCGCGGAGCGCCTGCTCGCCGCCGCGCCCGAGGACCCGGTCGGGGTCCTGACCCCGCGCCGCGCCGCGCTCGTCTCGGGCGAGAACCTCGCGCGCTGGGCCGCCGCGATCGGGCTGGGCGCGCACCTGCGCCTCGGGCGCGGCGAGGAGCAGATGGGCGGGCGCGCGAAGGAATCGGTGCTCGCCACCGCGCTGGAGGCGGTGATCGGCGTGATCCACCGGGAAGCCGGCCTCGACGCGGCCCGGGCGGCGGTGGCGCGACTGGCCGTGTGGTAACCTGCGTGCATGCGCCTGTGGCCCTTTCCGCTCACGTCCGCGCACGGCATCAACGGCGTGCCCGCGGAGGGCTACGCGGTCGTCGAGGATCTGCTGCGCCGCAACATCGAAGACATCTTCCGGGTGGAGCGGCAGGAGGCGCGGGGGACGACCTTCGGCTGGGGCGGGCATCTGCTCGTGGAGCCCGCGCGCGCGCTCGCCCTCATCGAGCCGCGCCTGAAGCGCTTCGGCTACACGCCCTTCCTGGGCCGGCAGGGCGACCTGGTGTGGATCCGCGCGGTGCCGCTGGGCGACGTGAAGGAGACCGCGCGGCCGGGCCTCAATCTGCTGCTGTTCGTGCTCACGCTGCTCTCCACCCTCGCCGCCGGCTACCTGATCGCGGGGTCGTTCCCCTTCCTGACCTTCAATCCGTTCCTCCGGCCGCTCCGCCTGCTCGACGGCGTGCCCTTCTCCTTCACCCTGATCGCCATCCTGGGCACCCACGAGTTCGGCCACTACTTCACGGCCCGGCGCTACGGGGCGTCGGTGAGCCTGCCGTTCTTCATCCCGGCGCCGCCGCCGATCTTCCTGTTCGGCACCATGGGCGCGGTGATCCGCATGCGGTCGCCCGCCCGGGACCGGAACTCGCTCTTCGACATCGCGGTCGCGGGGCCCCTCGCCGGACTCGTGGTGGCGGTGCCCGCGCTGCTGCTGGGTCTCTCCTGGTCGCAGGTGGCCAAGATCCCCGCGGGGGGCGCGATGACGTTCGGCGACTCCCTGCTGATGCGGCTCGCCACCTGGCTCATGTTCGGCCCGATCCCGTCCGGGATGGACGTCTTCGTGCACCCGGTGGCGCTCGCGGGTTGGGTGGGGCTCTTCGTGACCGCGCTCAACCTGTTCCCGGTCGGGCAGCTCGACGGCGGGCGCATCGCCTACGCGCTCTTCGGGGAATGGCACCGCCGGATCTCCATCGCGACGTTCGTGGGGCTGATCGCGCTGGGCGTCGGCTTCTGGTCCATGAACTGGATCGTCTTCGCCGGCCTGATCCTCCTGTTGATGGGCTTCCACCACGCGCCGCCGCTCGACGACCTGACCCCGGTCTCCCGCGGCCGCTACGTGCTCGGGGTCTTCTGCCTCATCCTCCTCATCCTCCTGATCCCCCCGGTCCCCATCAGCTAGGCTGGCTGTATCGTCGCGGAGTCGTATTGCAAGACCTGACCCCGTACGGGTAAGATTGCCGCGCTTTGCGCCGCCTTCTCGTCGGGTCGCCGGTCCCTCGCGGGAGATTCCCCAATGCCTGAAGATCGGGCAGACGCGAAGGGTCTCGAGTCGCTGATCAAGAAGGGCGACGTGGACACCGTGCTCACGGTGTTCGCGGACGGGCTCGGCCGCCTGATGGGCAAGCGCGTGGTCGGCCGCTACTTCCTCGACCACGTGCTCCACGACGGCGTCCACGCGTGCATCTACCTCTTCACGGTGGACATGGAGATGGAGCCGCTGCCCGGCTTCAAGCTCGCCTCGTGGGAGCGCGGCTACGGGGACATGAAGCTGGTCCCCGATCTCGCCACCTGGCGGCTCCTGCCCTGGCTGCCCAAGACCGCGCTGGTCTTCTGCGACGTCTACACGGAGGAAGGCGAGCCGATCGAGGAAGCGCCGCGCTGGGTGCTGCGCCGCCAGCTCGAGCACGCCACCAAGGCCGGCTACCGCGTCAAGACCGCGTCCGAGCTCGAGCTGTATCTGTTCAGGGAGTCGTTCGACGAGGCGCGGGCCAAGCGCTACCACGGTCTCACTCCGGTCTCGAACTATCTGGAGGACTACCACATCCTCCAGACCTCCCGGGAAGAGCCGCTGGTGCGCGCGATTCGCAACGGGATGGAGGCGGCGCGGGTCCCGGTGGAGTTCTCCAAGGGCGAGTGGGGGCGGGGCCAGGAGGAGATCAACCTGCGCTACAC
>CAMLFJ010000381.1 GCA_946479205.1 uncultured bacterium
CGGCCTGGCCATCGTCGGCGGGCTGATCGTGAGCCAGATGCTGACCCTCTACACCACCCCGGTCATCTACCTGGCCTTCGACCGCCTCGCCTCCCGCCGAACCCGCCCACGTGCGGTCCCCGCGGGCGCGCCCGCCGAGCCCTCCCGGCCGTGAACCTCTCCGGGCCGTTCACCCGCCGGCCGGTCGGCACCACGCTGCTGACGCTCGCGCTGGTGCTGGCCGGCATCATCGGCTTCCGCCTGCTGCCGGTGGCCCCGCTGCCCCAGGTGGACTTCCCGACCATCAACGTCTCGGCCGGCCTGCCCGGGGGGAGCCCGGAGACCATGGCCTCCGCGGTGGCGACTCCGCTCGAGCGGCAGTTCACCCGCATCGCCGCGATCACCGAGATGACGTCCACGAGCTTCCTCGGCTCGACCAGTGTGGCGCTGCAGTTCGATCTCTCGCGGGACATCAACGGGGCGGCGCGAGACGTGCAGTCGGCCATCAACGCGGCGAGCGGACAGCTCCCCTCGAACCTGCCGAGCAATCCGACCTACCGCAAGGTGAACCCGGCCGACGCGCCGATCATGATCCTCGCGCTCACCTCGGCCACCGCGAGCACCGGCCAGCTCTACGACATGGCCTCCACCATCCTCCAGCAGAAGCTGGCGCAGCTCGAGGGCGTGGGGCAGGTGTTCGTGGGCGGCAGCTCACTGCCGGCGGTGCGGGTGGAGCTCAATCCCCACGCCCTCGCCCGCTACGGCATCGGTCTCGAGGACGTACGCGCGATGCTGGCCAACGCCAACGTCAACCGGCCGAAGGGGCAGATCCACGGCCCCGAGCGCGCGTGGGAGATCCGGACCAGCGATCAGCTCCGATTCGCGGACGAGTACCGCTCGCTGCTCGTGGCCTGGCGCAACGGAGCCGCGGTGCGACTGTCGGACGTGGCCGAGGTCCGCGACTCGGTCGAGGACCTGCGCGCGGTCGGCCTCGCCAACGGCCAGCCCGCCGCGCTCATCATCATCTTCCGCCAGCCCGGCGCCAACATTATCGAGGCGGTGGACCACATCCGCGAGGCGATGCCCGAGCTGCACGCCCTCATCCCCGCCGACGTGGTCCTCACCCCGGTCCTGGACCAGACGGTCACGATCCGCGCCTCGGTGTCCGACGTGGAGCACGCCCTGATGGTCTCGGTGGCTCTGGTGGTCCTCGTGGTGTTCCTGTTCCTGCGAGACGGGCGGGCCACCGCCATCCCGGGGGTCGCGGTGCCGGTGTCCCTCATCGGCACCTTCGCCTTCATGTACGTGCTGGGTTACAGCGTGGACAACCTGTCGCTGATGGCGCTCACGGTGGCCACCGGCTTCGTGGTCGACGACGCCATCGTGGTGGTGGAGAACGTCATGCGACACCTCGAGCAGGGCATGCCCCCGCTCGAGGCCGCGATCACCGGAGCCCGCGAGATCGGCTTCACGGTCCTGTCGATCAGCATCTCCCTGGTGGCGGTATTCATCCCCATCCTCCTTATGGGCGGGCTCATCGGGCGACTCTTCCGCGAGTTCGCCGTGGTGCTCTCCATCGCGGTCCTCGTCTCGCTCGTGGTCTCGCTCACCACCACCCCGATGATGTGCGCCCTCATGCTCCGCTCTCACGAGGGCCGGACGCGCGGCCGCATCTACCGCGCCGGCGAGCGTGTCTTCGGCGGGGTGGCCCGCGGCTACGAGCGCACGCTCGGCTGGGCCCTGACCTATCCGCGCATCGTGCTCCTCATCGCCGCGCTCACCTGCGCGCTCACCGTCTACCTGTTCGTGGTGATCCCGAAAGGCTTCTTTCCCCAGCAGGACAATGGCCGGCTGAGCGGCGGGGTGGTGGCTTCCCAGGACATCTCCTTCCAGGCCATGCGTCAGAAGGTGTCCCAGCTCGCCGCGATCGTGCAGGCCGATCCCGCGGTCGCCACCGTGACCGCCTACACCGGCGGGGGCGGCGGCCGCGGCACCACCGTCAATACCGCGCGCATGTTCATCGCGCTCAAGCCGCGCCGGGAGCGGGACGCCACCGCCGACGAGGTGATCACGCGCCTCCGGCCGAAGCTCGCGCGGGTGCCGGGGGCCACCCTCTACCTCCAGGCGGTGCAGGACATCCGCCTGGGCGGACGGATCGGCAATGCCCAGTACCAGTACACGCTTCAGGCCGACAGTCTTCAGGATCTGAGCCAGTGGGCCCCGCGCATGCTCCAGGCGCTCCGCGCGCTCCCCGAGCTGCGCGACGTCTCGAGCGACCAGCAGGACGCGGGCCTGCAGGTGCCGCTCACCATCGATCGGGACACCGCGGCCCGGCTCGGAGTGAGCACCCGGCTCATCGACGAGACGCTCTACAGCGCGTTCGGGCAGCGCCAGGTCTCGACGATCTACACCGCGCTCAACCAGTACCACGTGGTGATGGAGCTGGCGCCCCAGTTCTGGCAGAGCCCGGAGGCGCTCTCGGCGCTCTACGTGCGCTCGCAGACCGGCGCGACGGTGCCGCTCACCGCGCTGACCCGCTTCCAGCCGAGCGCAGCGCCCCTGCAGGTGAACCACCAGGGGCTCTTCCCGTCCGTGACCATCTCCTTCAACCTGGCCCCCGACGTGTCGCTCGGCCACGCGGTGGCCGCGGTCGAGGACGCGGGGCGCCGCATGGCGCTGCCCGCGAGCGTTCGGGGCAAGTTCGCGGGTGCGGCCCAGGCCTTCCAGGACTCGCTCTCGACCCAGCCCCTGCTCATCCTGGCCGCCCTGGTCGCGGTGTACATCGTGCTCGGCATGCTCTACGAGAGCTACGTGCACCCGCTCACGATTCTCTCCACCCTGCCGTCGGCGGGCGTGGGCGCGCTGCTCGCCCTCATGCTCTGCCGGATGGACCTGTCCATCATCGCGATCATCGGCATCATCCTGCTGATCGGCATCGTCAAGAAGAACGCGATCATGGTCATCGACGTCGCGCTCGATCTCGAGCGCCGCGAAGGCCGCGCCCCCCGCGAGGCCATCCACGAGGCGTGCCTGCGGCGGCTGCGGCCGATCCTCATGACCACCATGGCCGCCCTGCTGGGCGCGCTGCCCCTGGCCCTCGGAACCGGCACCGGCTCCGAGCTGCGCCGTCCGCTCGGCGTCAGCATCGTGGGCGGCCTGCTGCTGAGCCAGCTCCTCACGCTCTACACGACGCCCGTCGTGTACCTGTTCCTCGAGCGCTGGCGCTTGCGCACCGTGGGCGGCTGGCGCAAGCTCACCGAGCGGCTCGGGGGGCGACGGCCCGTCGAGCAGATCAGCGGCGGCGAGTAACCACCTTCATTCCCGGGAGACGACGACCACCATGGAGCTCGATCCCCAGACCATGAAGTCCGAGTCCACCTACAAGCTCCTGATCGGCTGCGTGGTGCCGCGGCCGATCGCGTGGGTCTCCACGGTGGGCGCGGACGGCGTGAACAACCTCGCCCCCTTCAGCTTCTTCATGGGGGTCTGCGAGGACCCGCCGACCATCGCGTTCTCGTCGGGTCCGCGCGCGAAGGATCACAAGGACACGGTGCGGAACGCCGAGCACACCGGCGACTTCGTGGTCAACATCGTGGACGACGACCGCGCCGAGCAGATGAACCTGAGCTCGGGCGAGTACCCGCCCGAGGTGGACGAGTTCGCCCTCACCGGCCTCACCGCCGCCCCCGGCGTGCGGGTGCGCTCACCCCGTGTGGTCCAGGCGCCGGTCAGCCTCGAATGCCGCGTGGCCCAGGTCATCCCGGTCGGGCGCGGGCCCCACAGCCTGGTGCTGGGCGAGATCGTCTACTTCCACGTGCGCGACGACGTCTACGACGCGGCCACCGGGCGCATCGACGTGGGACGCCTCAAGCCGGTCGGCCGACTCGCCGGCCATCAGTACGCCTACATCCACGACATCTTCGAGATGAAGCGGCCCAACGAGAACTACCGGGGCTGAGCGCCCGGCCGATCAGCGGAGGTCGCGCTCGGAGTGACAACGGACCCGAGACGGGCTATCGTACCCGCCGTGATCCAACTCTTTGCGCTCTGCGGCGGCTTCATCGAGCTGGACCGGGCCAGCATGCTGGACGACCTCCCGGCCGGGCAGCCGTGGACGGTGCCGGTGATGACGTTCCTGGTCGCGCACCCGCGCGGCCGGCTCCTCTTCGACACCGGCATCCACGCGC
>CAMLFJ010000382.1 GCA_946479205.1 uncultured bacterium
GCATGCGGTCGGCCAGCACGCCCACGGGAATGGCCAGGAGCAGGAACGGCAGCGTCGCCGCGGTCTGGAGGAAGCCGGTCTCCCCCGCGCCGGCGCCGAGCGCGAGCACCGCCACGAGCGGCGCCGCCGCCAGGCCGATCTGCTCCGCCGACTGCGCGGCCAAATTAGACCCCACCAGCCGTTTGAAGGCCGAACCCGCAGGTCTCGTCGTCATCTCGATACGGTATACGGAGCAGCGTCGAGAACGGGTGGAGAGCTGCTTGACTTCCCCACGCTTTGGGCAAATCCTCGGCCCATCGAGGGAGGTCCGGACGATGAAGTGTTCTCGGTGCCAGCACGAGAACGAGGCCGGCGCGAAGTTCTGCGAGCGATGCGCGGCCCCGCTGGCCTGGACGTGCGCCAGATGCGGCCAGCTCCTGTCCCCGGCGGCGAGGTTCTGCGGCGGGTGTGCGCATCCGACGGGGCTAGCTGCCGCGCCACCACCGTCTCCGCGATTCGACTCCCCTGAGCACTACACCCCCAAGCACCTCGCCGAGAAGATCCTCACCTCGAGGAGCGCGCTCGAGGGCGAGCGCAAGCAGGTGACGGTCCTCTTCGCCGACCTTAAGAGCTCGATGGAGCTCCTCGCCGACCGGGACCCCGAGGAGGCGCGGGCGCTTCTGGATCCCATCCTCGAATGCATGATGGAGGCCGTCCATTGGTACGAGGGGACCGTGAACCAGGTCATGGGTGACGGGATCATGGCCCTCTTCGGCGCGCCGCTCGCCCATGAGGATCACGCGGTGCGCGCGTGCCGCGCCGCGCTCCGAATGCAGGAGTCGGTCACGCAGTATGCCGAGGATGTCTTCCGCTCGCGCGGTGTGCCCATCCAGATCAGGGTGGGGCTCAACTCCGGCGAGGTCGTCGTGCGCGCCATCGGATCCGATCTGCATATGGACTACACCGCGGTCGGTCAGACGACCCACCTGGCCGCCCGCATGGAGCAGATGGCGACGCCCGGCACGATCCTGCTCGCTCCCGCGACCCTGCAGCTCGCCGAAGGCTACGTGCAGGTCTCCGCCCGCGGACCGGTCGCGGTCAAGGGCCTTCCGGATCCGGTGGAAGTCTACGCGCTCACCGGAGCGAGCACGCTGCGGACGCGGCTCCAGGCGGCCGCGTCGCGGGGATTGACGCGGTTCGTGGGCCGCGACGCCGAGATCGACCAGATCCGCCGGGCGCTAACCCTGGCGCGCGGTGGGCGCGGCCAGCTCGTCGCCCTCGTGGGGGATCCCGGCGTGGGGAAGTCCCGCCTCGTGTACGAGCTCACCCATTCCCGCCCGGCTCAGGACTGGCTCGTCCTGGAAGCGGGCTCCGTGTCCTACGGCAAGGCGATCAGCTACCTGCCGGTCATCGATCTTCTCAAGTCCTACTTCAAGGTCCACGATCACGAGACCCACCGCGAGATTCACGAGAAGGTGACGGGCAAGCTCCTCACGCTGGATCGGGCACTCGAGCCTATCCAGCCCGCCCTGCTGGCCCTGCTCGATGTGCCCGTCGAGGACGACCATTGGCAGGCGCTCGATCCACCCCAGCGCCGGCAGCGCACCCTCGACGCCGTCAAGCATCTCCTGCTCCGGGAGAGCCAGCGGCAACCCGTGCTCTTGGTCTTCGAGGACCTGCAGTGGATCGGTGTCGAGACGCAGGCCGTGCTCGACGGTCTGGTCGAGAGTCTGCACAACGCCCGGGTCCTCCTGCTCGTCAACTACCGGCCCGAGTACCAGCACGGCTGGGGACGCAAGACCTACTACCGCCAGCTGCGCCTCGACGCGCTCCCCCCCGACCGCGCGGGCGAGCTCCTGGATGCCCTCCTGGGCGGGGACGTGGAGATGGCATCCCTCAAGCGCCTGCTGGTCAGGCGTGGCAACCCCTTCTTCATCGAGGAGAGCATCCGCACGCTGGTGGAAACGGGAGCGCTCACCCGGGAGCGCGGCACCCTTCGCTTGACCCGGCCGATCCAGGCCATCGAGGTCCCGGCGACCGTGCAGGTGATCCTGGCCGCCCGGATCGACCGGCTCTCGGCCGAGGACAAGCAGCTCCTTCAGACGGCCTCGGTCATCGGCAAGGCCGTGCCCCTCGTGCTGCTCCACGCGGTGGCGGGGGCGACGGAGGAGGCGGTACAGCGGGGCCTCGCGCATCTGCAGGCGGCCGAGTTCCTGTACGAGACGCGCCTCTTTCCGGATCCCGAGTACACCTTCAAGCATGCGCTCACCCATGGGGTCACCTACGGCACGCTGCTCCAGGACCGGCGCAAGGCCCTGCACGCCCGCATCGTCGGCGCCATCGAGCGCTCCTATCCGGACCGGCTGACCGAGCACGTCGAGCGACTGGCCCACCACGCCATGCGGGGGGAGAGATGGGAGCATGCGGTCGCGTATCTCCGTCAGGCCGGGGTCAAGGCGCTGGCGCGATCCGCCAACCGGGAGGCGGTGACCTGCTTCGAGCAGGCGCTGACGGCTCTGACGCATCTGACGGAGACCCGAGAGCGGCAGGAGCAGGCCATCGATCTTCGCTTCGATCTTCGAACCGCGCTCCATCCGCTCGGCGAATTCGAGCGGATCCTACGGTGTCTGCGCGAGGCCGAAGACCTGGCGAGGACGCTCGACGATCAGCGGCGACTCGGACAGATGTCCGTCTACATGTGCCACAACCTCTGGATGACGGGTCATCCGACGGAAGCGCTCGCGTTCGGCCAGAGCGCCCAGGCCATCGCCGGGTCGCTCGGGGATGTTTCCCTACAGGTGACGGGGACCCTCTACCTCGGCGCGGCCTGCCTCCGGGCGGGAAACTATCGACGGGCCGAGCACCTTCTCCACGAAGTCCTACGCTTGCTCGAAGGCGATCTGCGCCGGGAACGCTTCGGCCTCCCCGGACTTCCTGCCGTGATGGCCCGCTGCTACTTGACCTTGATCCTCGCGGACCGGGGACAGTTCGATCAGGGGATCGGCCACGCCCAGGAAGGCATGCGCATCGCGGAGGCGCTCGATCACCCCTACAGCCTGGCCTTCACGTGCTGGATCCTCGCGTATCTTCATCTCACCAGGGGCGAGCTCACCCACGCGGTCTCCCTGCTCGAACGGGGGGTGGCGGTCTCTCGCGAGTGGAACCTGACCTCCTTCTCGGTGAACGAGACGGGGAGCCTGGGCTACGCCCACGTGCTCTCGGGGCGGATTGCCGAGGGCACCCCTTTGCTGGAGCGCACGCTGAGCGTCGTCGAGACCCGGGGACATGGAAATCTCCAGCCGCTCCTTCTGATGTATCTCGGCGAGGCACACCTCCTCGCCGGACGGACCGAGGAGGCGCTCGCACTCGCCGGGCGGGCCCTGGCGTTTGCCCGCGAGCGTGGTCAACGCGGCTACGAAGCGTGGGCCCTCCGGCTCCTCGGCGAGGTCACCGCCCGCCGCGATCCCCCTGAGGCCGCCGACGACCACTACCGTGACGCCCTCGCGCTCGCCGAGACGCTCGAGATGCGTCCCCTCGTCGCCCACTGCCACCTCGGGCTTGCCAGTCTCTCCCACCGAGCCGGCGACCAGGCAAAGGCCGAGAAACACCTGGCCGCCGCCCAGGCGATGTACCGGGAGATGGGCATGAGCTTCTGGCAGGAGAAAGCGGACGCCGTTCTCAAGAGCCTGCTGTCTCGCTCCGGGTGACCGGCTCCGGTCAGGTCAGAGCTGCAGGAACCGCTGCTGGATGGTGGGGTCCTGGCGGAGCGCGTCCGGCGTGCCCTCGAACTGGATGCGGCCCTGGTCCATCACGTAGAGGCGATGCGAGAGGGCCATCGCGACCTCGAGGGTCTGCTCCACGAGGAGGATGGTGGTGCCGCGCCGGTTGATCTCGCGCAGGATGTGAGTGAGGCTCTGCACCAGCAGCGGGGCGAGTCCTTCCGTCGGCTCGTCCACCAGCATGATCCGGGGCCGCGCCACCAGGCCGCGGGCGATGGCCAGCATCTGCTGCTCGCCGCCCGAGAGGAAGCGGCCCTTCTGGGCGAGGCGCTCGCGCAGGCGCGGGAAGAACTCGAGCGCCTCCTCGAGCCGCTGCTCGGAGCCCGCGCGGTCGGCGGCCATCATGCCGAGCCGCAGGTTCTCGAGCACGGTCAGGTTCGGCAGCACGCGGCGCTCCTCCGGCACCC
>CAMLFJ010000383.1 GCA_946479205.1 uncultured bacterium
AGCGCCACCGCGGCGGTGAGCTCGACGATCTGGGCCTCGTCGTAGCAGCCCTTGAGACGCGCGAACAGCTCGTCGCCGACCCTCTGGCCGGTGATGGTCATGGCCTCCGCGTACTCGAAGGCCACGCGCTCGGCGTCCGAGAAGTGCCGGCTCTCACGCCAGGTCGGGACCTCGCGCACCTTCTCCTCGTCCGCCCCCGCCTGCATCCCCCGGGATGCATTGATGTCTATTCAGAACGGACAGCCGTTGATCAGGGCGACGCGAAGGTAGATCAGCGGCAGCAGCGCGGCGGGCAGCCGTCCGGACTTCTCGATGGCGGCCCCGAGCTGCTTGGCCGCCTTCATGATGGGCGGGCAGTGGGCGAAGACCTTGGTGGTGTTCAGGAGCCCGCCGAAGATCTCCCGCTCCCGGGTGAACACGTCCTTCAGGATCGGGTCGCCGCCGTCGTCCTCGATCTCGCGCACTCTGGGCATGGGAAACGGAGTATACAATAGGGCCCGCGGAGGCGGCCATGAGTGACGTGCGGCACCGGACGGTGGAGACCAACGGCATCCGCATGCACGTGGCCGAGCAGGGCGAGGGCCCGCTCGTCCTCCTCTGCCACGGATTCCCGGAGTCCTGGTACTCGTGGCGCCATCAGCTCACGGCGCTCGCCGCCGCGGGCTTCCACGCGGTGGCCCCCGACATGCGGGGCTACGGCCAGACCGACCAGCCCGGCGAGATCGACCAGTACACGCTGCTGCACCTGGTGGGCGACATGGTGGGCCTGGTGGACGCGCTGGGCGGCGGGCCCGCGGTGATCGCGGGTCATGACTGGGGCGCGCCGGTGGCCTGGCACGCCGCGCTCCTGCGCCCGGACCGTTTCCGCGCGGTGATCGGGCTCAGCGTGCCGTACCGGCCGCGGGGCTCGGTCCGTCCCACCACCGCGATGCCCCAGACCGACGACGCGATCTTCTACCAGCTCTACTTCCAGGCTCCCGGGGTGGCGGAGGCGGAGCTCTCGCGGGACGTCCGGAGCAGCATCCGCCGCATCCTCTTCTCGGGCTCGGGCGAGGGCCGGCGGGCGCACGCCGGACTGGGGAATCCCGCCGCGGTCGGCATGGTGCCCCGGGGCGGCGGCTTCCTCCGTCATACCGCGGAGCCGGCCACGCCGCCGTCCTGGCTCACCGAGGCCGACGTGGACTTCTACGCGGGAGAATTCACCCGCGCGGGCTTTCGCGGCGGGCTCAACTGGTACCGCAACATCGACCGCAACTGGGAGCTGATGGCCCCGTACGCGGGCGCGCGGGTGACCGTGCCCGCCCTCTACGTCGCGGGCGACCAGGACCTCGTGGTGCACTTCCGCGGCATGGACCAGCTCATCCCGAATCTGAAGCAGTTCGTCCCCGAGCTCCGCCAGACGATCATGCTCCCCGGCTGCGGGCACTGGACGCAGCAGGAGCGCCCGAAGGAAGTCAACGACGCGATCCTCGCGTTCCTCACCACCCTGTAGCCAAGGAGACCTCAATGGGCCACACCCTCGAGCAGCTGGCGGCCAGGATGCACGATATCCTCGCGGCGGAGCCCGGACCCGCCGGGCGCGAGAAGGTCCGCGCGCTGGTCCAGGAGGTGCTCACCGACGAGGCCTTCGTCGCGAAGCACCTGGGCGACGACGTGCCGGAGCGCAAGATCCTCTTCGAGGACCCGCAGCTCGGTTTTTGCATCCTCGCCCACGTCTACAAGGGCGCGCGGGAGAGCAATCCCCACGATCACGGCCCGACCTGGGCGATCTACGGGCAGGCGCGCGGGGAGACGCTCATGAACGACTGGGCGCTCGTCGAGCCGGCGAGCGAGGCGAAGCCCGGCAAGGTGCGCCACGTCCGCAGCTATCCCCTGAAGCCCGGGATGGCCCATGTCTACAACGAAGGCGATCTGCACTCGCCGCGCCGCGATGGGCCGACCCGCCTGATCCGCATCGAGGGCACCAACATGGACAAGGTGAAGCGCCTGGCCTACAACAAGGTCTGAGGGAAGAGGAGGCTCGCGCCATGAAAGACAACCTGCGCTTCGTCGACTCCGACATGCACATCATGGAGCCGCCCGATCTCTTCGAGCGGTACCTGGATCCGAAGTTCCGCGACCGGGTGATCTTGCCGATCGGGGCCGACGGGCGGCCCAAGCGCGGCACGATCGTCATCGACGGGCTGCCCACCACGATGGACGCCGAGCTGCAGCAGTACCGCAAGCGCAGCCGGGGCGGGGCCGCGAGCGCGCACAGCACCCAGCCGCTCTCCGGCTCGCGGCTGCAGGGGACGAACCGGCTCGACTTCGCGATCGAGCGGAACTACGACCCCGAGGCGCAGGTGATGGGCATGGCGATCGAGGGCGTGGACATCGCAGTCCTCTACCCGACCACCGGCCTGAGCCTGCTCGCGCGCGACAACATGGACCCGCTCCTCTCCCTGGCGCTCTGTCAGGCCTACAACAACTGGATCCACGAGTTCAGCGCCTACAGCCCGGAGCGCCTGAAGTTCGTGGCGATGCTGCCGGTGCACGACGTGCACCTGGCCTGCCGGGAGCTCCTCCGGTGCGTCCGCGAGCTGGGCGCGGTCGGCTCGTTCATCCGGCCGAACCTGGTCAACGGCCACTACTGGCACTCCAACTACTGGGATCCGCTCTACACCCTGCACGAGGAGCTCGGCGTCACCTGGGGCTTCCACGAGGGAACCGGCGCCTGGAATTCGCACATGAACGTGCTCTACGGGGAGAACCGCTTCTACCGCCACGTGGCCAGCCACTGGATCGAGATGCAGCAGGCGCTGATCGCCATGATCATCGGCGGGGTGTTCGAGTTCCATCCGAAGCTGCGGGTCGGGTTCCTCGAAGCGCAGAACTCGTGGGTGCCCGGCATCCTGTCGCGGATCGAGTGGGACTATCCCCAGTACCGCGACACCCACGCCCCCTACCTCAGCCTGACCCCGAAGGAGTACTTCCGGCGCAACTGCTGGGCCGCGGTGGAAGGGAGCGAGCCGGAGATCGAGGCGACCGCCGGGCTCATCGGCGCGGATCGGATGTGCGTGTCCACCGACTACCCGCACTTCGACTCCAACTTCCCCAACGTGTCGGAGAACGTGCTGAAGAGCTGCGCGCGGGAGACCGCCGCCCAGATCCTGATGGGCGGGGCGCACCTCTACGGGCTCGGCGAGGCGGACTTCGCGAAGGCCGACGCGGCGGCGGCGCGGGGGCACGCGGGCACGAACGGCGCGGAGGCGGCGGCCGCGAAGCGGAGCGGGGTCGCGGTCGGCGGCTAGGCGCGGCGGGTCACGGGCCGGCCGCGACGCGCCCATTCGCGGGCGCCATCGCGGGCGCTACCTGCTCCGCGAACAGGCGCATCGAGCGCAGGGCCAGGCTCGTGTCGAGGCCCGGCAGCGCCATCAGCAGCAGCACGTGCTGGTAGCCGGTGGCGTCGAGGTACGTCTGCAGGCCATCGCGGACTTCGTCCGCCGTGCCGATCAGGGCCCAGCCGTCGTCGAGGTACTCCCGGAAGGTGCGAAGCCGCAGGAGTGAGCGGTTGAACGAGCCGGGCACGGTGCCGCCGGTGGAGTCGGAGCGCAGGACCGACATCTTCCGCTGATAGCCCATGAACGGGCCCTCGATGGCGCGCAGCGCCTCCTCACGAGAGGGCGCCACGTGCACCACGCGCATCCCCCACGCCTGGCGCTCCAGCGCCGCCACCTCGGCCTCCGATCGCCCGAGCGCGAGCGACTCCTCGCGGTAGAGCAGATGCCGGCGCTGCAGCTCCTCGATCGGGACGAAGAACGAGGAGAGCGTGGGGAGCCCGAGACGCGCCGCCGAGTGCACGCTGTCCTCGCTGTTGGCCGCGATGAAGAGCGGCGGGTGTGGCCGCTGCACCGGGCGCGGGCGCACGTGCAGGCGCTCGGCCGAGTGGAAGCGCCCCGCGAAGTCGAATGGCTCCCCGCTCCATGACTTCTGGATCAGGGTGATGCCTTCCTCTACGCGGGCCCGGCTGTCCTCGCGGTCCGACTGGAAGGTCTGGTAGTCCTGCAGCGTGCCGCCGCGCCCGATGCCCACGTCGAGCCGGCCCCCGCTCACCACGTCCAGCACCGCGAGCTGCTCGGCCAGGTCCACCGGGTGGTGGAGCGGCAGCAGGCTCACCCCCATGCC
>CAMLFJ010000384.1 GCA_946479205.1 uncultured bacterium
TTGGCCAGCGTCCCGCCGACCGTGAACTCCTGGTCGTCGGGATGCGCGTGGATGCTCATCGCCCGCTTGGGCGCGGGCGGCTCGCTCGGCTTCTTGGCGGGCACGCGTCGGGCGCCGGGCTAGCGGGCGAGCGCGTCCCAGCAGACGCGCGCCATGCGGCCGATCACGGTGTTGGCCGCGGTGAAGCCGGGCGTGCCGTCGGGCAGGGCGGCGGGCACGCGGTCGGTGTAGGCGGTCAGGATGAAGAGCGGCCGCTCGCCGTGGTAGACGATGCCCGCGTCCATGAAGCCGCGCGATCCGGTGCCGGTCTTGTGCGCGATCTTGGTGCCGAGCGGGAGCTGCGAGGGCAGGCGCGCCTTGAGCTTCTGCCACGAGAGGATGTCGAGCGCCAGCCGGCAGAGAGCGGGCGTCACGCCCATGCGCGCGGCCGCCGCCGGATCCTCCGCGCCCTTCAGGATCGTCTCCAGCAGCAGCCCCTGATCGTTGGGCGTGGTGCTGGTGACCTGATCGAGGGCGTGGTCGGGGCCGAGCCGCGGGGGAATGCCGAAGCGGTGGATCGTGCCCGTCATGCCGACCGCCTCGCAGAGCCGCTGGATCTCGCCGAGGCCGACGAGGTCCACCACCAGCCCGGTGCAGGCGTTGTCGCTGACGATGATCATCATCACGAGCGCGTCGCGGAAGGTGATGGAGAAGCCGGGCGTGAGGTGCTGGAAGGTGCCCGAGTCGTTGTCCTGGTACTTGGCCTCGATGGTGACCTTCTGGTCCAGCGCGAGCTTGCCGTCGGCCACCGCCTTGAGCGCGGCCATCAGGATCGAGATCTTGCGCGTGCTCGCCGAGGGCACCGGCACCGCGCCCAGGCGGTCGGCGCGCTGCCCGCTCGCGAGATCCTTCAGGTACCAGCTCGTCTGGAACGGGAGCGCGTCGCAGAGCGCATTGAGGCGACCGGCCAGCTCGTTCATGGCGTCACTCTCCCAGTCCGGGCATGGTGAAGGCGGCACGGCCGAGCTCGGCCGCGAGCGCGGCGCGCTGCTCGGGGGTGAGCGCCACCAGGGGCGGGCGCACCGTGACCCAGGCGCCGTCGCCGCCGTAGCGGGCGATCACCGCCTTGAGCGCGGGGATCATCGGGTAGCGCTGCATGATGCCGCGGATCTCGTCGAGGCGCGCCTGCTGGGCGTCGGCCTCCGGGGTCTGCCACTCGCGGTGGAGCTTGGCGATGGGCCCGGGGTTCACGTTGGCGGTGGCGCTGATGCAGCCGGCGCCGCCTCCGCGCATGTTGGCGAGCAGGAAGGTCTCGCTGCCCGCGAACACGTCGAAGCCCCCGGCCGCGAACGCGTCCAGCATCGCCTTCGTGTTGTTCCAGTCACCCGAGCTGTCCTTCACGCCGGCCACGATGCCCGGGTAGGCCTTGAGCAGCCGCTCGATGAGCCCGAGCGTGATCGGCACCTGGGACACCGGGGGGATATGGTAGACGTACAGGCGGAGTCGCCGGTCGCCCACCCGCTCGATCACCTCCGCGAAGCTCCGGAAGAGCCCGTCGTCGGAGACGCCCTTGTAGTAGAACGGCGGCAGCATCAGCACCCCGCCCGCGCCCAGCTTCATGGCGTGCGCGGTGAGCCGTACCGAATCGGTGAGCGCGCAGCAGCCGGTGCCCGGCATGAGCCGCCCCGGATCGACGCCGCCCGCGACCACGCGGTCGAGCAGCTCGATCTTCTCCTCGGTGGAGAGCGAGTTGGCCTCCGAGTTCGTCCCGAACACCGCGAGCCCCACGTCCTGCGACAGGAGCCAGCGGCACTGCTTCACGAAGCGCTCCGGATCCGGGGACAGGTCGGCCTTGAACGGGGTGACGACGGGGGAGAGGACGCCGGAAATACGATCGGGTGTGGTCACGCTCTGCGCTCCTTGGCCTTTGATTTGGCCTACGGCCACCCATGGTAGCACCGGTAGCGCGCCAAGGCCGAAAGGGTACCGCGGCTACCCGGAGGCCTTGAGCTGGCCCTTCACGGCCAGGACCACCTGCTCCTGTCCCCACTCCATCACGCGCTTGACGGGCATGCCCTGGATCGTCTTGGACACCATGTCCGGCAGGATGTAGTTGTTCTCGATGCGGCGCACGGCATCGTTGGGCTTGGCGGGCCAGCCGCGAGGGTGCGCGTACTCAGCCTCCTTGGGCAGCATGGCGAACTTCGGGTTCTTCGCCCAGATGGGATGATCGGCCAGGTCCCGGAGCGGCGGCTGGTTGAAGGCGTTGGACGCCACGATCCAGGCGTCGTAGTTCTCCTTGCGGAAGAGGAACTCGATGAACTCCCTCGCGGGGTCGACGTTCTTCGAGAACTTCCAGATGCCGATCGCGTTGATGCCCGGAGCCGAGTGGATGCCGGCCGGGCCGCTCGGGCTCGGATGGTGGTTGATATCGTCGGCGATCGGCATCTTGTTCGCGAGAGCGCTGTTGTACGGGCTGATCGGATTATGGATCCACGAGCCCTTGCCCGACAGGATGAAGCGGTTGTTTCCGGAGTCGTCCCAGGACAGGACCTCCGGCTCCATCGCGTCCTTGTACAGCTCCTTGTACCATTCGAGAACCTGCGCGGTCTTCTCGGAGTGGATGGCCGGCGTTTTGCCGTCCGCCTCGAGCACCTTGCCGCCATAGCACCAGAAGACGGACCAGAACGTGGTGTTGGCGTCGCCGCAGTGGCTGATGGGGATGCCCACGGGATTGCCCTGCTTCTTCAGGATCCTGCCGTGCTTGACCAGCTCGTCCCAGCTCTTGGGGTACTCGAGGCCCGCCTTGCGGAAATGCGCCATGTTATAGGTCGCGGGGAAGGCGACCCAGAACCAGGGAACGGCGCGCCACCCCGCCCCGGTCTGGGCCGATTCGGCGGCGAAGGGATACCAGCCGCCGTAGCGCTTGCCGAGTGTCTCCACGAGCGCCCCCGTGTCGACGAGCAGGCTCTCGAAGAGGAACGGGTCCGCGTGGCTCAGCAAGACGATGTCGTGCCCGGACTGGCTCTGGGCCTCGGCCGCGCGCTTGGTCGGGAGCTGAAGAGCTTGGATGGTGTCCAGCTTGACCGTGACGCCGGCCTGCTTGCCGAAGGCCTCGGCCTGCCGTCGCAGCTCATCGTCGGACGCGGGGACGAAGTGGCTGCCGCTGAGGAACGTGACCTCGCGGCGCTGGGCGAATGCCGGGGCACGGCCAAGAGCCAGGGCGGTGCCCGCCCCGGCGGCGGCACCAACGAACTGCCTCCGTGTCATCTTTCGCATGGGCGGACCTCCTCGGTCGGGCGGCTTCGCAGCCGCCGTTCGGTCAGGTAGCCGGTCCAAAGCGCGAAGGGTGTCGTCCCCAGGTATCGTGCGCCGGGGTCGGGTGGTGGTCAAGGGCGGGCAGCGGACTGCGGAGCGACACTGCGGCGCCGGCTACGTGAGTGCGGAGGGGCGCGCGCCTCCGCGGGCGAGGGCGATTCCGGGCGGCCTACCGCGCGGTGAGCTCGGCGATCGACCGCAGCGGGGTGCCGTCCGCCCGGGCGATGGCGCGCCGGGCGGGCCAGGTCTGGTCGCCGAACGTGGGCTGCCAGCAGGAGTGCTTCCCCGCGCCGCCGGTGACGATCACGGTCACGTCGTCGACGGAGCGCACCGCGGGGATCATCGTGTCGGGCGCGTCCTTGGCCCCGCGCTGGATCAGGTGGGTGCGGTACTCGTCGCCCAGGCGGGCCAGCGGGAAGCGCGCGTGCTCGAAGAGGAACTCCTTCACCTGCCGCTTGGAGTAGCCGTCGCGCGCGATGGTGGCCGCGTGCTCCGGCCCGAGCGAGAGCACGGGATGGCCGCCGGCCAGGATGTTGTTGCTGCCCGCCTGCCCCATGGCGCCCGCGACCACCTTCAGGATGCCGAGGCCGGTATAGCTGAAGTGGTCCTGGATGTTGTGCGGGCCCTCGCACGCGATCGCAGTGACCACGCTCGTGTCGGCCGCGAAGCCGTGCTCGACGTGCAGCGGCTCCCACGGGTTCGCCGCCTCGTTCTCGGCCACGCAGTAGGCGATCTTGGCCGGGCTGCCCTGGGTGGCGCGGTCGCCAGTGCCGGGGAGGCCGCCGCCCACGTTCATCAGCAGGAGCCGGATCGCGCGGCCGATCGTGAGGTTGGCGCGGAAGCCCTGGCCGAAGGCGTTGTAGCC
>CAMLFJ010000385.1 GCA_946479205.1 uncultured bacterium
CGTCGCTCGAGCTGCTGCGCCAGACCCAGATGCTGCTGCTGGCCTTCGGCGTCAAGGCGCGGCTCTACGAGGACACGCGCCTGGCCGAGGCCACGCCGGCGCGGCCCCACCCGACGCACTCCCTGCGGATCAGCCGCGCGTCCTGCCCGCTCTTCGAGCAGGCGATCGGCCTCCACGCGGAGAGCCCGAAGGCAGAGGCCCTGGCCCGGCTCAACGGGGACGAGCCGGCGACCGGCGAGGAGCTGACCGACGAGGTGGTCGCGATCGAGCCGGCCGGCGAGGCGGACGTCTTCGACCTCACCGAGACGGTCACCCACCACTTCGTGGCGGGCGGCATCGTCGTCCACAACTGCTCGGAGTACCTCTTCCTCGACGACACCGCGTGCAACCTCGCGTCGATCAACATGGTGAAGTTCCTCCGCGAGGACGGCAGCGTCGACGTGGACGGCTTCCGCCACGCCTGCCGCCTGTGGACCTCGGTGCTCGAGATCAGCGTGCTGATGGCCGCCTACCCGAGCCCGGCGATCGCCCAGCGGAGCTGGGACTTCCGTACCCTGGGCCTGGGCTACGCCAACATGGGCACCGTGCTCATGCGCCGGGGCATCCCCTACGATTCCCCGGAGGCCACCGCGATCTGCGGGGCGATGACCGCGATCATGTGCGGCGAGGCCTACGCGACCTCCGCGGAGATGGCGCGAGACCTCGGACCCTTCCCGGGCTACCACAAGAACCAGGCCCACATGCTGCGGGTGATGCGCAACCATCGGCGGGCCACCTACGGGGTCGCCGCGGTGGAGTACGAGGGCCTCAGCATCACGCCGGCCGGCATCGATCCGACCCACTGCCCGGCCCCGCTGCTCCAGGCCGCGCGCGAGACCTGGGACCGGGCGGTCGGGCTCGGCGAGCAGTTCGGCTACCGCAACGCCCAGGTCACGGTCCTGGCCCCGACCGGCACCATCGGCCTCGTCATGGATTGCGACACCACCGGCATCGAGCCCGACTTCTCCCTGGTGAAGTTCAAGAAGCTCGCGGGCGGCGGCTACTTCAAGATCGCCAACCAGAGCCTACCGCTCGCGCTCGAGGCCCTCGGCTACACCCCGGGCGAGATCGACGACATCGTGGCCTACTGCGTCGGCCGCAAGACCCTGCGAGGCGCGCCGTCCATCAACCACGACACGCTCCGCGCCAAGGGCTTCGACGACGCGGGCCTGCAGCGGCTGGAAGCCTCGATCGAGAGCGCGTTCGACATCACCTTCGCGTTCAACGCCTGGGCGCTCGGCGAAGGCTATATCGCCTCGCGGCTCGGCATCAACGAGGCGCAGCTCGCCGAGTGGAACGGCAACCTGCTCCGCGCGATGGGCTTCTCCCCCGCCGAGATCGAGGCGGCCAACGACTACTGCTGCGGCACCATGACCGTCGAGGGCGCGCCGCTGCTGAAAGCCGCCCACCTGCCCGTCTTCGACTGCGCCAACCGCTGCGGCAAGAAGGGCACGCGCTTCATCGCCACCGAGGCGCACATCCGGATGATGGCGGCGGCCCAGCCGTTCATCTCGGGCGCGATCAGCAAGACCATCAACATGCCCATGGACGCCACCATCGAGGACGTCAAGTGGGCCTACGACCTCGCCTGGCGCGGCATGCTCAAGGCGGTGGCCCTGTACCGCGACGGCTCCAAGCTCTCGCAGCCGCTCAACTCCACGACGGACGACGAGGAGGAGCAGGCGGCGGCCGCGGACGTGGAAGCGGTGGCCGAGAAGATGACCGAGCGGGTGGTCACCCAGTACCTCCGCGAGCGGCATCGCCTGCCCGACCGCCGCTCCGGTTATACCCAGAAGGCGGTGGTGGGCGGGCACAAGGTCTACCTCCGCACCGGCGAGTACCAGGACGGGACGGTCGGCGAGATCTTCCTCGACATGCACAAGGAGGGGGCGGCCTTCCGCTCCCTGATGAACTGCTTCGCGATCGCCATCTCGCTCGGCCTGCAGCACGGCGTGCCCCTCGAGGAGTTCGTGGACGCCTTCGTCTTCACCCGGTTCGAGCCCAACGGGATGGTCCGAGGCAACGATCGCATCAAGATGTCCACCTCGGTCATCGACTACGTCTTCCGCGAGCTGGCCATCACCTACCTCGGGCGCACCGATCTCTCGCACGTGCCCGAGGAGGACCTGCGCGCCGACGCCATCGGCAGCCGGCCGGGCGAGGGCCCGGTGGCCAACGCGCCGATCGTCCCGCTCGCGATGGAGCTGACCGCGGAGCCCCCGGCCGCCCCGCGCCCGGCCCCCAGGCCGGTCACCGCGCGCGCCATCGCCCCCGTGAGCGGGGGTAGCGGGTCGGTGGCCGAGATGAAGCTGCTCAGCCCGTCCGAGATGGCTCGGCTCAAGGGCTACGAGGGCGACCCGTGCGGCGAGTGCGGCCAGTTCACCATGGTACGCAACGGCACCTGCCTCAAGTGCATCACCTGCGGTACCACCACCGGCTGCTCGTAGCTCTGGCACACGCCGCCCCCTCACCCTGCCCTCTCCCCCTCACAGGGGAGAGGGTTCTTGCTTCGCCTTCTCCCTCTCCCCTCCGGGGAGAGGGCCGGGGTGAGGGGCGGCGGCCCGAGGACCTGCTTCCATGACCACCCGTTGGCCCGAAGCCCGCGCGCCGCGCGGCATGGTGGCCACCCCGCATCTCCTCGCCACCCAGTCCGGCCTGGCCGCGCTGCGGGCGGGCGGCAATGCGCTCGACGCGGCGATCGCGGCGGCGGCCACCATCGCGGTGGTGTACCCGCACATGAACGGCCTCGGCGGCGACAACGTGTGGCTCATCTACGACGCGGGCCGCCAGCGGCTGCGCGCGCTCTGCGCGGTGGGCCGCGCCGCGCGCGCGGCCACCATCGACTGGTACGCGGCGCGCGGAGTCACCGCCGCCATCCCGGCGCGCGGCGGACTCGCCTCGCTCACCGTGCCGGCGGTGGTGGACGGCTGGTGGCAGGCGCACGAGTACAGCCGCGGGACGATGGGCTCGCCGGTCGCCTGGAAGGCCTTGCTCACCGACGCGATCCTGTACGCGCGCGAGGGCTTCCAGGCCTCCGATGGACAGCGCATCCCGCCGCCGCGCGAGCCCGATCTCTTCACCGAGCGTGCCCCTGAGGAGATTCGCCGCTGGCTCTGGCCGCTCTACCACCCGGATGCGCTGCGCCGCGGGCCGCTGATGCAGCGCGACCTGGCTCGCACGCTGGAGGCGGCGCGCGACGGGGGCGCCGACGGCTTCTACCGCGGCGACGTCGCGCGGCGGCTCGTGGCGGCGGCCGCCGCGGCGGGCAGCCCGCTCACCGTCGAGGACCTGGCCGAGCACCGCTCGGACTGGATGGAGCCGCTCCGCATCGCCTACGCGGAAGGACAGGTCGCCAGCGTTCCGCCGCCGACCCAGGGGATCTCGGCGCTCGCGGTGCTGGGCATGACCGAGCGCTTCGATATGAGCGCGCTGCCCGAGGCCGACTACATCCACGTCCTCGTGGAGGCCACCAAGCTCGCCTTCGACGATCGTGACCGGTACCTCACCGATCCGGCCCACATGCGCGTGAGCCCGGCCGACCTCCTGGCCCCCGAGCGCCTCGAGGCGCGGGCCCGGCTGATCTCGCGCGAGCGCGCGCGCCCGCCTCAGCCCTCCGCGCCCGCGGGCGGTGACACCATCGCCCTCGTCACCGCCGACCGCGAAGGCAACGCGGTCTCCCTGATCCAGTCGCTCTACTTCACGTTCGGCTCGGCGGTGCTGGCCGGCGACACCGGGGTGGTGCTGCAGAACCGCGGCTCGTTCTTCTCGCTCGATCCCGGCCACGTCAACGCGCTCGCCCCGGGCAAGCGCACGATGCACACCCTGATCCCGTCCATCTACCTCGAGGGCGGCCGGCCGCGCTTCGTCTACGGGACCATGGGCGGCGAAGGCCAGCCGCAGACCCAGGCGGCCATCCTCACGCGCCGCCTCTTCCGGCGGTTCGGCCCGCAGGCCGCGATCGAGGCCCCGCGCTGGCTCTACGGGCGCACGTGGGGAACCGCGTCACGCGCCCTCAGCCTGGAGGGCCGCTACTCGCAGGAGCTCGCCGCGGATCTGTCCGGCCGCGGGCACGAGGTCGCGATCGGCGGGGAATGGGACGACCTCTTCGGGCACGCG
>CAMLFJ010000386.1 GCA_946479205.1 uncultured bacterium
CCCCCCCCCGCGCCCCCCCGCGCCCGCGCCCCCCCCCCCCCCCCCCGCCCGCCCCCCGGCGCCCCCCCCCCCCCCCCCCCCCCCCCCGCCGCCGCGAGCCCTCACTCGTCTGGATCATCGCGCGGCGCCTCAATGGTCCGCGTTCGGGCGCGGGCTTCACCCGCGCGTCCGAGTCAGCGTAGCCCCCCTCCGAGTCAAGTGCGGGCGCTGAGGAAGAGGGCGGTGCCGATGCCCGCGAAGATGATGTTGGCGGTCCAGGCCGCGAGGGCGGCGGGGAGCAGATCGGCCTGGGCGAACGCGATCGCCACCGAGTGCACGATCCAGTAGCCCACCGCAATCACGATGGCGACCCCGATGCCCATCGCCCGTCCGCCGGTGCGCGGGGAGACCAGCGCGAAGGGAATCGCTACCAGGGCCATGATCACGTGGACGAGCGGGAAGGACAGCTTGGAGTAGAGCTGGACCAGGTAGCGGTTGACCCGGTGCCCGCTCTCCCGCAGCTTGGTCACGTAGGCCCGCAGCTCCAGGAAGCTCATGGTGTCGGGCGCGTTCTGCACCTGGACGAAGTCGTCGATGTTCTCCGGCATCGGCATGAGGCGCGAGGCGAACGGCTCCGACGAGATGCGGTTCTGCGGGCCCACCCGACGCAGCACCCCGTCGGCGAGCTGCCAGCCCTCGGGCGTCCAGTGCGCGGTGCTCGCGTCCACCCGCTCCACGAGGCGGAAGTCGGGGCTGATCTCGAGCACGGTGAGCCCCTCCATGGACTTGCCGACCGGATCGAGGAGGGCCATGCGGAAGAAGCGCGTGTCGGAGGAGCGGTACCAGATCTGAGTCTGGCGCTGGAGATGCCGGGGGAGCTGGCCGCGGATCTTCACGCGGTCGACTTCATCGGCCTTGGCGTTGATGTCGGGGAGGGCGGTCTCCTGGAACACCACCGCGAGCACCGTGATGCCCCCCGCCACCAGCAGGATGGGCAGGCTCGCGCGGTAGAGACTGACCCCGGCCGCCTTCAGCGCGTCGAGCTCCCGCTGGCGGGTGAGGGAGAGAAACAGGAACACGGTGGCGATCAGCACGATCATCGGCAGGCCCTTGTAGAGCTCGCCGGGCATCCGGTACAGGAAGTGCTCGAGGATCGTGAAGAACGGGGGCTTGGAGCGCAGGAAGCGGTCGAGGGTCTGGAGCAGATCCACCACCGCGATGAGCACCGCGCCGATGCCGGTACCGATGCCGAGGAAGATCAGGTACTGCCGGATCAGGTAGCGGTCCATGATGAAGGTGGACGCGCGCGGGCCCGCGAGCCGGCCGAGCCGCTGGCGCCGGCGCTCCTCGAGCGGCTTGGCCACCCTCCCGGATCGCCGCTCGCCCACCTTCGCCCAGAGCCGCCAGAAGAGATCGACCCACGCGGCGGGCGCCCCCGCCACGCTCCCGCGCAGGAGGATCAGGCCGACCGCCGCGAGGATGGCGTTGGGGGTCCACACCGCGAGGCCCGCGGGCATGCGGCCGCGCAGGGCCATGCCCTCCATGGTCGAGTAGAAGATGTAGTAGGCCACCACGATGCTGAAGCTCAGCCCGAGGGCGACCGCGCGCCCGCCCCGCTGCGCGCGGATGCCCAGGGGGAAGCCCATGATGGTGAACACGAGCGCGGCCACCGGCAGCGCGAAGCGCTTGTGCAGCTCGACGTAGTAGGGCGCGTAGATCTGGCCGGCGAGCCGCATGCTCTCCGCCTCCGCGATGAGCTCGCGCAGGGGGAGCTGCTTCTCGGGCTTCTCCTCGCGCGCGACCGCGGCGAGGGGCGAATCCACCGGGAGGGTCATGTCGTAGAGGCTGAAGTAGGTCACGCGGAAGCGCCGGCGGTCGCTCACGTCGGACTCGCTGATCGAGCCGTCCAGGAAGCGCAGGGTGATGCGACGGGTGGCCTCGTCGCTCAGGAGGCGGCCCTCGCGGGCCACGATGATGCGGGACTGCTCCGCGTTCCGCTCGTCGGAGACGAGCATGCCCTTGAGGCGGACCTGGGAGGCGCTCACCTCGTCCACGTAGATCACGAACTCCCTGAAGCTCGCGCTGAAGGTGCGCTCCTTGATGCCGGTGGTGGCGCGCGACTGGAAGATCCGGAAGAGCTGCCGCTGGAACGCGCCGCTCGACCACGGCCCCACCACGAGGGTGAGCCACGAGATGAGCAGGGTGATGATGATGCCGATCGCGAGGAAGGGGCGGAAGAGCCGCAGGGGACTCACCCCGGAGGCCTTGAGCGCGGCGACCTCGAGATCGCCGGCCAGGCGCCCGCAGACCAGCAGCACCGTCACGAGCAGGGCCATCGGCAGGGTGAGAGCGAGGAACGCGGGGAGCATGTAGATCAGGAGCGGCATCACCAGCGCGAACGGCACGTTCTTGGTGATGACGAGGTCGGTGAGCTGGAAGATCCGGTCGATGACGAGGAAGAACGTGAAGACGCCGACCCCGATGAGGAACGGCGGGCCCATTTCCTTGTAGACGTAGCGGTCGAGGATGCGGGTCATGCGCGACCATTGTACGCTAGCGCCATGCGGCCATCATGGTTCCGGGGCGTCGTGGTCGCCGCGCTGCTGGCCGGCGCGGCCGCGCCCGCCCCGGCGGCCGATCGGCTGGAGCGCTTCCGGGCGGTGGCGCGCGAGCGCCTCGCGGTCGCGGTGGACCGCGCCGACCGCGAGCGGGCGATCGGCGAGCTGTACGAGGTCGTGGACGCGGAGGTGCTCGACAGCCTGCGAGGGGACGAGCCCTTCTCCTCGCTCGTGTTCATCCGCGAGCGCCTCGACGCGATGATGGAGGCCTGGGGTGGGGCGACCCTGCGCGTCCTGCGCATTCCCGCCGCGGGCCCTCGCGGCCCGCTCACCCTCGGTCTCTACAGCCTCACCGGAGTGGAGGGGTCGGGCTCGCTCCGCGTGTACGCGGGGACGGGCTCGGGCGCCGCCCTCGCCGCCGCGTCCACCCAGGACGGCCTGCTGGACGCGCGGGTGTGGCCGGCGGGGCCGGATCGCGTGGCGCGCGTGTTCGCGGTGTGGAGCGGTCCGCCCACCGCCCACGGGGTGCGCTCGCTGCACGCGGAGCTGTGGGAAGGGCGCGATCGCGATCGGGTGGAGCGCGCGTGGACCACCGCCACCCAGTGGCCCGAGGGCTTGCGGGTCACCGACTGGCGCACGCAGGCCGGCGAGCTCGTGGTGCGCTACGAGCCGCCGTACCCGGGCTGGAAGCCGGGATGCGCGGAGCAGTTCGAGCACGAGGATCACTACCGGCTCACCGCGGCCGGCGGGCTCGCGCTGGGGCGGCGGCAGATCGCGAACGGCTGGCACCGCGAGCTCGGCGCGGCCGCCGACCGCCTCTTCGAGGCCCTGGCCGCGGAGGACGCGCGCGCCCTGGGCCAGCTCGTGCCCGCGCCCACCCTGCGCGCGCGGCTGCCGCGGCGCCTCGTGCCCGAGCCGGTCTGCGAGCAGGCGGGCCCGGCGGGACCACGCGGGCCGGTGACGGTCGCGGCCACCGAGCTCCGCGACGGCCGGCGCGTGCCGTGGGCGCTCACGTGGATGCGCGGTCCGGCCGGCTGGCGGCTCCAGACCGCCGTCCCCGTGCTAGAATGACGCGATAACATGAGCGAAATCGCCGACCGCTACGATCCGACGCGTGTCGAGCCGCACTGGTACGCCGTCTGGGAAGAGCGCGGCTACTTCCACGCCGAGGTCGATTCGCCCAAGAAGCCCTACTGCATCGTCATCCCGCCCCCCAATATCACCGGCTCGCTCCACCTGGGGCACGCGCTCAACAACACGCTCCAGGACATCCTGATCCGCTACAAGCGGATGGACGGCTACAACGCGCTCTGGATGCCGGGCACCGACCACGCGGGCATCGCGACGCAGTACGTGGTCGAGCGGCAGCTCGAGAAGGAAGGCAAGACCAAGGAGGACCTCGGGCGGGAGGCCTTCATCGCCCGCGTCTGGCAGTGGAAGGAGGAGTCGGGCGGCACCATCATCCGCCAGCTCAAGCGGCTCGGCGCCTCCTGCGACTGGGCCCGCGAGCGCTTCACGATGGACGCGGGCCTCTCGGCCGCGGTGCGCGAGGTCTTCGTCCGCCTCTGGGAAGAGGGGCTGATCTACCAGGGCG
>CAMLFJ010000387.1 GCA_946479205.1 uncultured bacterium
TGGGCCGACCATGGCGCCCTTGTCGGCGATTTTGTGGCAGGCCGCGCAGTGTTTGGTGAAGACGGCTTCGCCGCGTTCGGTGTTCGTCTTGGCTTGAGCGAATGAGCGGCGGCGATCGGTAATGAGGGCGTCGATGACGGCGTTGGGCGGCGGCAGTTTGGCAGTGATTGTTGCGGCCCGCTGGTCGAGAGCGGCGTTTTTCAGCGTGCCGAGCTTGCTGCTGACGGCGGGGCCCTCCGCCGCCCAGGGTTTGCCCGGCGGCCGCCCGCCCGACGCCATCGATCGGGCGCGCGGGCTCGCCACCCAGCCCTTCGGCACGTTGCCAGCGCCGGAGCGGCCCGCCGAGCGGTACGTGCCCCCGGGCCGCGTGTACTCGCCCGGCCAGGGGCGCGAGGTGCTGGTTCCCGGCCACTACGAGCGTGACGTCAACGGCCAGCGCGTCGAGGTCCCGCCGCTCGTGACCACCACGCCCGATGGGCGCAACCCGACGGTGGTGCCCGGCGGCGAGCGTCCGCCGGTCGAGCAGCGCCAGGATCCTTGATGCTGGACGCGGTGGGGATGGCCGAGATCAACAAGATCTTCGCCGTCACCGACGCCCTCGGCGTGCACCGGGAAGCGCTCGTGATTCCCCTCGGCACCGGCAAGGGGCGCGTCCGCAAGCTGCCGAGCGGCAAGTTCGAGATCACGGTGGACGCGGAGACGCCGCTGGATGAGTGGCTCGAGGGATTGCCCGCGCTGATCCGAGCCGCCATGGCGTGAGCGCCCGGCGGCGAGGGGAGATCGGGCTCCTCTCCCTCGTCGCCATCCTCTTCTTCAACGTCAGCGGCGGTCCGTATGGGCTCGAGGACGCCGTCGGCACCCTCGGCCCCGGCCTCGCCCTCGTCCTCCTCGTGGTCACCCCGCTGGTCTGGAGCCTGCCCGTCTCGCTCGCGATGGCCGAGCTCGCCGCCGCGCTTCCCGAGGAAGGCGGCTACGTGGTGTGGGTGCAGCGCGCCTTCGGCCGCTTCTGGGGCTTCCAGGCGGGCTGGTGGAGCTGGATCAACAGCTTCGTGGACGTGGCGGTCTACCCCGCGCTCTTCGCGGATTACGTCGGGTTCTGGCGCCCGGACATGTCCGCGCTCGAGCGCTGGGTGCTGGTGCTGGCCTTCATCTGGATTCTCACCGCCGTCAACCTGGCCGGGGTGCGCATCACCGGCTGGGTCGCGGTGGCGATGGCGGGTGTGTCACTCGCGCCGGTGGTGGTGCTCACCGCGATGGCGGGCACGCAGCTTCGCGAGGTGCCGTGGCGTCCCTTCGCCGCGGACGAAGGCGGCCTGCTCGCCGGGCTCGGGCTGGGCCTGGCGGTCATGATGTGGAACTACTCGGGCTGGGACGCGCCCACCACCACGCTCGGCGAGACGCGCGATCCCGGCGCGAGCTTCCGCCGGGCGGTCTGGGTCGCGCTGCCGCTGATCACGCTCGCCTACGTGCTGCCGGTGGCGGCCAGTCTCTCCGCGGTGGAAGGCTGGGAGGACTGGGACACCGGCCACTGGCCGGTGGTCGCCGAGGCGATCGGCGGGCCGTGGCTGGCCAACGTGGTCACGGCAGGCGCGGTGATCGCCACCGCCGGGCTCTTCCTGTCGCTGCTCCTCACCAACTCGCGCCTGCCCTACGCGCTGGCCCTGGCCGGCCAGATGCCGGCGGCGCTCGGTCGGCTCCATCCCCGCTTCGGCACGCCGTGGGGCGCGATCGTGCTGTCGAGCGCCTGCTACAGCCTCTGCGCGTTCTGGAGCTTCAAGGAGCTGATCGTGCTCAACATCTGGCTGTACTCGATCACGCTCGTCCTGGAGCTGGCCGCCTTCGTGGCCCTGCGTCTGCGCGAGCCGGGGCTGCCGCGGCCGTGGCGCGTGGGCGGTGGCGCGGCGGGGATGTGGCTCGTGGCGGTGCTGCCGACGCTCTGCTGCCTGCTCGCGATGGCGACCGCGGGCTGGCTCAACACCGCGGTCGGCGTCGCCGCGGCCCTGACCGGACCACTCGCCTACCTGCTCCGGCGCCCGCCCGCCTAGTCACCCAGTCACCCTCTCACCGAAGGGGAGAGGGCAGGGTGAGGGGGCACCAGCAGCGGCCGCCAGGCGGCGGGGGTAGCAGCCGCAGCCCGCGGCCGGACCGCCCGGATCCGCAGGCCCCGGCGGCGGAGACCGCGCCACACGCCGGCGCGGAAGGGCGCGCTGGCCAGCAGGCCGCCCGCCCAGCTCACCGTGATCGGCGCGCGCAGCCGGCACGCGCGCGCGACGCCGACCACGAGCGCGGCCAGCGCTTCCTGCGCCTCCCGCACGACGTGGCGGGCGGTCGGATCGCCGCGGTGGGCTCGCCGCACGACGCCGGGCGCGAGCGCGGCGACCCGCGTGACCGCATCGGTGGCGGTCGCGACCCGGCGCGCGCGCGGCCAGGGAACCGCGGGGCCGCGCAGCCAGGCGCGGCCGATCGAGAACGCGGACCCGTCGTCGCCGAGGAGTGGTCCCAGGCCGCCGGCGCGGGTGAAGCGTCCCCGGCCGTCTCGGCCGAGGGCGATGGAGCCGGTGCCCGCGAGCAGGAGCACGCCGGGGACCGCGCCGAGCGCGGCCAGGTAGGCGGCCTCGACGTCCGAGATCACGACCACGCGCGGGGCGAAGCGGCGCAGGCGCCGCGCGAGGGCCTGGCGCTCGCCGCGCGTCCAGATGCCGCGCGAGGCCACGCCGAGCGCGGCCAGGTCGCCGCGCGAGAGTCGCCAGCGGCGCCAGAGGCGCGCGAGGAGGGCGGGCAGGCCCGCCACGCCCGGCGTCGGCCCGCGGTACGCCCGCGGGATGGCGCCCGAGAGCGAGACGCGCACCCAGGTGCCGCCCAGGTCCACCACCACCAGCGGCCGGTCACGCAGGGTCGCCGAAATCGCCCGATTCATGGGAACTATTGTCCTCCGGCATGCATCACAAATGAAAGGGCGGTAAGGTGGAATACACGTTCGCGCAGCCCGTCGAATCGACAGTGTAGATGATTCCCTGAACCCTGGAGGCACCATGCGACGCACCTTTATGACCATGACGGCCTTTCTGCTCCTGGGCCTGACCGCATCCGTCGCGGCCGCCCTGACGCCGACCGAGACCGTGAGATCGCGAGTGGACGAAGCGCTGCAGAGCCTCTCCAAGACCGCCAATCCCGGCGCCGACGCCGTCGAGCGGCGGCGCGCGGACATCCGGCGGGCGGCGGATACGCTGTTCGACTTCCCGGACATGTCTCGCCGCGCGCTCGGCCGCCACTGGACGGACCGCACGCCCGCCGAGCGCGAGGAGTTCACGCGGCTCTTCACCGACCTGATCGCGCGGACGTACATCGGCAAGATCGACCGCTACGCGGGGGAGTCCATCGCCTACGTGGGCGAGCGGGTGGACGGCGAGGAGGCCTCGGTGCGATCGCAGGTGGTCACCGCCAAGGGCTCGCAGATCCCCGTCGAGTACCGGATGCACCGCGCGAACGACGCGTGGAGCGCCTACGACGTGCTCATCGAGAACGTGAGCCTGGTGGGCACCTACCGGAGCCAGTTCGATCGCGTGATCCAGGCCGAGTCGTTCGCGAACCTGCTGCGCCGCCTGCGCGAGAAGGGCCAGGTCGCGGATGCGCACTAGCGGGCCCTCGCGCCCCTCACCCTGCCCTCTCCCCCTCACCGGGGAGAGGGTCCTCGTCGTCAGGCCTCCGTCAGGCTCGTGAGCTCGTAGATCTCGACCGGCTGCCGCCGCCCCTTCACGGTCACGCTGCCCCGGTCCCGGACCACCACCCGGTCCTTCAGGACCGCGAGCACGGCGCCGCTGATCAGGATGCCGGTGCCGAGGTCGCGATTCAACCCCTCGATCCGCGACGTGGTGTTGACCGTGTCGCCGAGCACCGCGTACTTCTTCTTGCGCGGGGCCCCCAGGGTGCCCGCGAACGCCTCGCCGGTGTGCACCGCGATGCCCATCGCGAGCGGCCCGCGGCTTTCCGCCTCCCAGCGCCGGTTCAATCCCTCGAGCGCCGCGTGCATCGCCACCGCGGTGTGGGCCGCGTGCCAGCAGTGCTCCGGGTCGTCGAGCGGGGCGCCGTAGACCGCCAT
>CAMLFJ010000388.1 GCA_946479205.1 uncultured bacterium
AGCAGGCGCTGGCCGACATCAAGAAGCCCGATCTGGAGACGCGCCGGCGCGCCACCGCCTGGCTCGGCGAGGTCGGCGTCATCGCTGACGCGCCGGTCCTGATCGGGGCGCTCTCGGACGCGGACGAGGTGGTACGGACGCTCGCCGAGCACTCGGTCTGGCAGGTCTGGGGCCGGTCCGGCGACGCGGAGGCGGACGGGCTGTTGCAGGTTGGCATCGAGCAGATGACGCGCGGCGACGGCCCGGCTGCGGTCGAGACCTTCACCAAGGTGATCCAGCGGAAGCCCGACTTCGCGGAGGCCTGGAACAAGCGGGCCACCGTCTACTTCCTCATGGGCGAGCACGAGCAGTCGCTCAAGGACTGCGACGAGGTGATGAAGCGCAATCCGGTCCATTTCGGGGCCCTGGCCGGCTACGGGCAGATCTACCTACAGCTCGACGAGCCCGAGCGCGCCCTCACCTACTTCCGGCGGGCGCTCCGGGTCAACCCGAACATGAAGGGCGTGCAGCAGATCATTCCGCAGCTCGAGCAGTTGCTCACGGAGCGCCGAAAGCGCACTATCTGACCCGACCCAGCCACCAACCCCATACGCCAATCGCATACGGAGGCCAACCGTGCCGCTCACCACGCAAGAGGTCGAAGCGCTCAAGAAGATCACCAGCCCCAGCGTCGCCAATGCCATCGAGACCTTCAAGGTCCGCCCGCGGGAGCAGGGCAACCTCTCCTCGGACATTCGCGCGCTCTTTCCCGATATGGGCCCGATGGTGGGCTACGCGGTGCCGTGCGTGATCCGGGCCGAGCAGGGACCGATCGAGGGCCACCGGGCCAGCACCTACGGATGGTGGGATTTCGTTTTGACCATCCCGGCCCCCCGCGTGATCGTGGTGCACGACCTGGACGACCCGCGCGGCCAGGGCGCCCAGTGGGGCGAGGTGCAGGCGAATATCCACCGCGCGCTCGGCTGCGTGGGCGTGGTCACCGACGGCTCGGTGCGCGATCTCGACGAGGTGCGCGCGCTCGGCTTCCAGTTCTGCGCGGCCCACGTCTCGGTCTCGCACGCCAACGTGCACATGGTGGACTTCGGCATCCCGATCAAGGTGGGCGGCGTCCTGATCAAGCCGGGCGACCTGGTCCACGGCGACCAGCACGGGGTGTGCACGATCCCCCACGACATCGCCGGCAAGATCCCGGAGGCGATCGCCAAGGTCGAGGCCGACGAGCGCCAGATCATCTCCGTGTGCCAGAGCCCCGGCTTCTCCGCCGACAAGCTCAAGGAGCTGTACAAGCGAATCCGCCCCGGCACGTACTAGGGACCGGGGCGGGCCGAAGCCGCAACGCCTCGCTCTCGCGGTTGAGCGGGCGCCCGGGCGCGCTTACAATGCGCCCGGGCCCCATGATCGAGATCCGACTGCCCCGGGTGGCCGACGAGGTCGGCTGCCGAACCCTCGCCGGCACCGTCATCGGGGAGGAGCGCGCCGGCGCGTTCATCCGCTCGCACCTGGAGCGCCACCACCTGATCGTCGCCGAGGCCGAGGGGGAAGTCGTCGGCTTCCTCGCCTACCGGATCGATTGGTTTCAGTGCACGTTCGTCAGCCTGGTGGTGGTGCGGGACGACTTCCGCCGCAAGGGCATCGCGCGCGAGTTCTTCAAGTCGGTGGAGGCGGTGTCGCCCACCCCGCGCCTCTACTCCTCCACCGAGGAGACCAACGTGGTCTCGATCCAGATGCACCGCGCGCTCGGCTTTCAGCCGAGCGGCCACATCGACAACCTGCCCCAGGGAGTCCGCGAGCTGCTCTTCTACAAGCGCATCCCGCCCCGATCCCTGGGATCAACCAGCTAGACGGAGGCTCGCCGCCATGTCGGAGAAGACGACCCTGCTGAGCGAGGCCGAGACCGAGTTCACCCTGTTCAAGCGCGCGATCGCGGGGCTCGACGAGGCCCACATGCGCCAGGTCTGGCTCGGGACCTGGAGCGCGCGCGACGTCGTGGCCCACATCTCCGGCTGGCACCGCGAGCTGGCCCCGGCCCTCGAGCGGCTCGCCCGGGGGGAGCGCCCCATCGCCGAGGGCGTCTCCTACGAGGACGTGGACGCCTGGAACGGCCGCTTCGCCGATGCCAGGAAGAGCGCGGCCACCGCCGACATCCTGGCCGAGCTCGACGCCTCGCACGCCGCGTTCATGCGGGCGGCCGCCACGGTCCCCGACGAGCGCTACGCGCCCGGCAAGACCGCGCACAAGATCGTGGACCTCAACAGCCGGCATCACTACCTGGAGCATCGCGGGCAGATCGAGGCCTGGCGCAAGGCCGGCTAGTGGTCCAGAGGCGCCGGGCGAGCGCTCACTGATGGGCCAGATCCTGGAGCGGGCCGAGCAGTGCTGGTCGGGCGGCGTCGAGCCGCGCGAGTTCTGGAAGGCGACCGGCGCGACCGAGGAGATCGCCCCCGGGGTCTTCTTCGTGCATGCCTTCGCCAACGTGACGGTGGTTCGCGCGGGCCGCGGCCTCGTGCTGGTGGACACCGCCAACTACGCGGGCCGCGACCGGACCTTCGCGGCCGTGCGCGCGATCGATCCGGGCCCGGTCCACGCGGCCATCTACACCCACGGCCACGCGGACCACGCCTTCGGGCTGCCCCCCTTCCTCGCCGAGGCGGCCGAGAAGGCCTGGCCGCGGCCCCAGATCGTCGGCCACCGGAGCGTGGCCGCCCGCTTCGACCGCTACCGCGCCACCATCGGGTACAACGGCCTCATCAACGCGCGGCAGTTCTCCATCGCCGCCTCGTGGCCCACCGAGTACGACTACCCCGACACCGTCTACGACCAGGCGCTGCGCTTCGAGACCGACGGGGTGGCGCTCGAGCTGCAGCACGCGCGGGGCGAGACCGACGACGCCACCTGGGTCTGGTGGCCCGAGCGGCGGATTCTATGGACGGGCGACCTCTTCATCTGGGTCGCGCCGAACGCGGGCAATCCCCAGAAGGCCCAGCGCTACGCCGCGGAGTGGGCGGCGGCCCTGCGCGAGATGGCGGCGCGGGACGCGGAGCTGCTCATCCCCGGGCACGGCATGCCCATCGTCGGGGCCGAGCGCGTGCGGCAGGCGCTCACCGACACCGCGGAGTGGCTCGAGGCGCTCGTCACCCAGACCCTCGCGCTCATGAACGCGGGGGCCACGCTCGAGGAGGTGCTGCGCTCGGTGACACCGCCCGCCCACCTGGCCGAGCGCCGGTATCTCCAGGCGGTGTACGACGAGCCGGACTACGTCGTGCGCAATCTCTGGCGGCTCTACGGCGGCTGGTACGACGGCGTGCCCTCGCATCTCAAGCCCGCGCCGGAGGCCGAGCTGGGCCGCGAGGTCCGGACGCTGGCGGGCGGAATGGACGGCCTGATCGCGCGGGCGCGCACGCTCGCCGCCGAGGGCCGCCTCGCGCTGGCCGCCCACCTGATCGACTGGGCCGTCGCGGCCGAGCCCGCGCACCGTGAGGCCCACGCCGCCCGCGCCGAGATCTACGCGCGCCGCGCCGAGGAGGCCCGCGCCCTCATGACCCGCGGCATCTTCTCCGCCACCGCCCGCGAGTCCGCCGACAAATCCCGCGATCCCCTCTCCCCTCCAGGGAGAGGGTCAGGGTGAGGGGGAGTCGTGGCCACCACGTACCGCCTCACCCCGAGCCGGCGCGCCGCGAATCGTCTCGTCCGCGTCCTGCTGAGATTCGGCCTGATGCCCGGCCCCACGTACCTGCTGACCGTCCCCGGCCGCCGCACGGGCCGTCCGCTGTCGACGCCGGTGACCCTCGTGGAGGACGGCAAGGCCCGCTGGCTCGTGGCCCCTTACGGTGATGTCGCCTGGGTTCGCAACGTTCGCGCCGCCGGCCGGGTCACACTGAGCCGCGGCAGGCGCTCCGAGATCGTCCCGATCCGCGAGCTCGGCGCGACCGAGGCCGCGCCGGTCCTCCAGCGCTATGTCACGCGCGTCCCGATCACCCGCCCCTACTTCGACGCCCGGCCCGATTCCCCGCTCGCCGCCTTCATCGCCGAAGCACCCCGCCACCCGGTCTTCGAGCTCGGGCGAGAAATGTCGTAATTCAAGACCTGACCCCCGTCAGA
>CAMLFJ010000389.1 GCA_946479205.1 uncultured bacterium
GCGGCGGGCTGGTCGCGCTGCTCGACTCGGCCGCCGCCGCGCTGGGGCCCGACCGCGGGCCGCGCCTCATCGAGGGCCGCCTCACCTCATCCGTGCCGCTCGACACGCCGCTCGCGCTCGAAGGGCACGTGGAAGGCGAGACCGCCGCCGTCACGATCCTCGACGGCACGCAGCCGCTGACGTCGGCCACGATCGCGCGCGGGGCCGTCGAGGACACGCGGCCCGATCCCGGATGGGCGGCGAGCGGGCGCGAGGGCTGGCCGATGCCGCTGTCCGACCAGTGCCTGGCCTGCGGAGCGAACAACCCGCTCGGGCTCCAGCTCGGTCTCCGCTTCGACGCCGACGGGGTCTGGGCGCGCTTCCTGCCCCGCGAGCCCTGGCGGCGGCCCGACGATCGCCTCGCCCCCGCCCTGCCCGCGGTGGTGCTCGACGAGGTCGCCTGGTGGCTCGGCGCGCTCGTCACCAAGGAGGGCGGCCTCACCAACCGCATCGCCCTCACCCTGCTGCGCCCCGAGGCGATCGCGCCGGGCCCGGTCACCGCGGTGGGCCGCTTCGCCGACGTGACGCCGGTGGACCGACGGCACACGTTCTGGCGGACCCGCTCGGCCCTGCTCGCCGCCGACGGCGCCCTGCTCGCCACCGCCGCCATCGTCTTCCGCGCCGGCGCCGACTACTCGGAGCGCCAGATGACCTTCTTCCGCTCGCGCACCGATCCGGAGGTCTTCGAGCGGATGTTTCCCAACCACCGCGACGGGGGCAGTCGGTAACTCCTGCCGGGTGGCTCTTACCGCAGGCCCATCATCCGTCCGCCCGGACGAGGGCCATCTCGCCTCTCCGCCTCGCTCGATCCCGCTTCGCGCCTTGGTCTGCTCCTTGCTTGGAACGCAGGGTACGACGTGCCAAGCGAACACGAAGAGGAGAGCGACGAATGCCTGCAGCCAAGAAGGGCCGCACCACCGAGAAGGACGCGATCACGCTGCTCAAGGACGACCACAAGCAGGTTCGCGCGCTGCTCGGCGAGCTGGACGAGACGACCGAGAAGGCGGGCGACAAGCGCGAGAGACTCCTGGCGACCATCGAGCAGGAGCTCACCATCCACACGCGCATCGAGGAAGAGATCTTCTATCCCGCGTTCCGGGATGCGGCGCGGAAGAAGGACGACGGGAAGCTCTACTTCGAGGCGCTCGAGGAGCACCACGTGGTGGACATGGTCCTGCCCGAGATCAAGGGCACTCGCGTGGAGTCGGAGCAGTTCGCGGCCAAGACCAAGGTCCTCAAGGACCTGGTGGAGCATCACGCGGAAGAGGAAGAGACCGAGATGTTCCCCCGGGCCCGCAAGCTGATGACCCGGGACGAGCTGCTTCGTCTGGGCGCCGAGATGGCGCGGCTCAAGGCGTCGATGGCGCGAGGCCTGGTCGCGCGACTGGCCGGGCTCGTCGGGGCCTAGCGTGGCTCACCGGCTCACCCGTCGGGAGCCCAGCTAGGGCGCCGCGGCTCCGCCGGCCTCGCAGGCGGCCAGCCGGGCGGCGAGGAACACCTGCTCGCGCGGGTTGTCCACGAGCCGGAGGGCGCGCCGGTACGCCACGGCGGCCTCCGGCGCCCGGCCGAGACGGCGGAGGAACTCGGCGCGCGCGGCGGGCAGCAGGTGATAGTCGCGCAGCGCCGGCTCGTCGATCCGGTCCAGCGCGGCGAGGCCGGCCGCGGGCCCGTCGGCCAGGCCGATCGCCACCGCCAGGTTCAGGTCGACGACCGGCGACGGGGCCAGAGCGAGGAGGGCCCGGTAGTGGGCCACGATGCGCGGCCAGTCCGTCGCGTCCCAGGACGCCGCCCGCGCGTGACAGGCGGCGATGGCGGCCTGCAGCTGGTACGCGCCCGCGCGCGTCAACGGGCCGGCGCGATCGAGGCAGGCGAGGCCGCGCGCGATCCGCGCCCGGTCCCACCGGCGCCGGTCCTGGTCCTCGAGCAGCACGAGGTTGCCGTCGGCATCGGTCCGCGCCGACGCGCGCGAGGCCTGGAGCTCCATGAGGGCCAGCAGCCCCAGGATCTCGGGCTCGCGCGGCATGAGCTCCGCGAGCACGTGACCGAGGCGGATCGCCTCGTCGCACAGATCGTGGCGCACGAGGTCGCCGCCCGAGTGCGCCGCGTAGCCCTCGTTGAAGATCAGGTACAGCACCGCGAGCACCGCCGACAGCCGCGACGCCAGCTCGAGGCCCTCGGGCACCTCGTACGGAAATCCCCCGTCGCGGATCGTCCGCTTCGCCCGGACCAGCCGCTGGGCGATCGTGGGCTCGGGCACCAGGAACGCCCGCGCGATCTCGGTGGTGGAGAGCCCGCCCACCAGCCGGAGCGTCAGCGCGACCCGGCTGTCGGGGGGCAGCGCGGGGTGGCAGCAGGTGAAGATCAGCCGGAGCCGATCGTCGGGGATCTCGTCGGGGTCGGACACGTCAGGGGCCGGGTGCACCGCGCCGAGGCCCGCGTGCGCGAGGGCGTCGGCGCGCGCCCCCGCGCGGCGGGTCCGGCGCAGATGATCGAGCGCCCGGCGTCGCGCGGTGGTGAGGAGCCAGGCCCCGGGCCGATCCGGGATGCCCTCCGCGGGCCAGTGATCGAGGGCCTGCTCGAAGACTTCCTGCACGACCTCCTGCGCCGCGTCGATGTCGCGCACGATCCGCAGCACCGAGGCGACCACCCGCGCGTGCTCGATCCGGAAGACCTCGGCCAGGCGCGCGCGCACGCTCTCGTCCGGAGTCTCGGGTCCCACAGATCGGCATGGTACGCCATCCGGCGATCATGTGGCGGGGGCGCCCGCGCGGCGCGACGGGGAGCCGGCCCGACCCTACATCGCCCAGATCGGTCGCACGTCGATGTAGCCGCCCTCGTTGAGCGGGATCTTCTTGGCCCACTCGAGGGCTTCCTCCCGGCTGTCGCAGTCGATCAGGTAGAAACCCCCCAGCGCCTCCTTGGTCTCGGCGAAGGGGCCGTCCATGATCTGGCGCTGGCCGGCCTTGAAGCGGACGCGGGTGCCGTCCGAGTCGGGGCGCAGCCGCTCGCCGTGGACCATCTTGCCGGCCGCGCTGAGCTCCTGGGCGAAGCGGCCGTGGCCCTGGACCATCGCCTCCATCTGGGCGGGAGTCGGCGGAGCCTGGTTCTTGTCGGAGCAGATCAGCAGCAGGTATCGCATCGTGAGCCTCCTTGTCGTGAGTGGTCGGGCCCGGGAATCGGCCTCCACTTATACGACGCCGGCGACCCCCCGGAATCGACAGCGGGTCAGGCGGGGAGGCTCGCCTGCGCGACCGCCGCCTTCGCCTGCAAGGCCTCCCAGACCGCCAGGGGCACGGGAGGGTTGCCCAGGACGGCGGCACGCACCGGGGGACCGTGGAAGTCGGAGCCGCCGGTCACCAGCAGGTCGTGCTGCCGGCACAGCTCGACGTAGCCGCCACGCTGGGCCGGCGTGTGTTCACTATAGATGCACTCGATGCCCATGAGACCCGCCGCCACCAGGGATGGGATGATCGCGTCCCGGTCCGCCAGCCCCGGGTGGGCGAAGACGGGCACCCCGCCGGCCCGACGCAGGATCCGCACCGCGTCCTCGGGCGTGAGCTTCTTGCGCTGGACGTGCCCGGGCTTGCCCGCCGCCAGGTACTTGTCGAAGGCCTCGCGCACCGTCTTCACGTAGCCGCGCTCGACCATCACGCGGGCCACGTGCGGGCGCCCCGCGGAGCCCTCCTGGACCAGCGCGAACACGCGCTCGGGGTCGATCGGCATCCCGAGCTCGGCGAGGCGCTCGGCCATGCGGTGCACCCGCGCGCGGCGCTCCTCCCGCTGGGCGCGGCAGAAGTCCCGGAACCAGGGCGCCTCGTAATTCATGCAGTAGCCGAGGATGTGGATCTCGGCGCCCTCGACGTCACAGTTGATCTCGATGCCGGGCACGATGACGAGCGGCGGGTGACGCCGCGCCTCCTCGATCGCCTCGGCGAGACCCTCGGTGGAGTCGTGATCGGTGATCGCGAGCACGCGCACCCCGCGCCGGGCCGCCTCCGCCACCAGCTCGCGCGGCCTGAGGGTCCCGTCGGAGGCGATCGTGTGGGTGTGGAG
>CAMLFJ010000390.1 GCA_946479205.1 uncultured bacterium
TTCATCATTCCCGCGGGACCGCCCGACCTGTCCTTCTTCCTGCTGAGCCGCGTCTCGGGCACCGGCAACTACTGCTGCGAGCTGCCGGGCGGGCAGGACGAGACGGTCGATCCGAGCCGCGTCTACCGGATTCGCGGGCGGTTCGAGGCCGGGCACCAGGTCGACCGGACCTACGGGGTGAGCTTCTTCCGCGTGCGCGACGCGCGCGTCGAGGAGGCGGTGGGCGCGAAGATATTCAAGGTAGACGAGACCCGCTGAACACCTTGCTCGCCGGGGTGAGGATCTCGGACCCCTCGCCGCTCGACTCCACGAGCCGCCGGAAGATCGCCTGCGCCGCGTCCTGGTCGCCGAGCGCGACGAGCGAGCGCACCGCCCCCAGCAGAGAGCGCCCCTGTGATTCGGGCGCCAGGTAGGCGGCGGTGAGGTACATGTCGACCGCCTCCTCGTTGCGGCCGGCGGTCCGCGCGATCTCCGCGATCTGATACGCGGCTTCGGCCACCAGCTCCGGCTCCTCGACCCGCGCGGCGAGCTCCGGGGCCGGGCGGCCGTCTCGCGGCAAGGGACCGATCGCGGGGGAGGGCAGGATGCTGCGATACATGGCGAGCGCGGCCGGCGTGCGCTTCAGCGCGGCCAGCGAGCGACCGGCGCCGAGCAGCGCGGCCCGATACCACCGCGAGCGCTCGGCCGTGCCGTACGCGGCGGCCATGTACCAGTCCACCGCGCGCGGATGCTCGCCCGCGGCGGCCAGGACCTGGCCGAGCATGAACGAGGCTTCCATCAGCTCCTGGCCGGTCGTGCGCTGCACGATCGCCTCCAGCAAGGCCCGGGTCTGCTTCTGCTTTCCGGCCGCGTACTGGAGCAACCGGGCATGGGGAAGGAGGCTCTGTTCGGTCCACGCGGCGTACGGGAAGCCGCGATGCAGACGCTCGTACACGGCGAGGGCCTCGCCCGGCTGGTCGAGCGACTCGTTGACCGTGGCGAGCAGGTACAGCGCGCGGGGCGTCTCCGGCGTCGCGGGCGCGCTGTCCACGAAGCGGGCGAGCTCGACGCGGGCCCGGGCCGCGTCGCCCGTCCGGAACAGCGCCTCGGCGAAGTCGACCTGGGCCCGCGGCGCCAGGTCGGCCGGGCGGGAGCGGCCGATCACGTATCCGTAGCCCGTCCGGACGATGGGCCACTGCTGCGCGGCGGCGGCCTCGCCCGCCACCCGGGCCAGCAGCGCCGGCGCCGGCGCGTACCCGGGGAATCGATCGATGAGGTGGCCGGCCAGCGTGTCTGTCTCCGCCCACGCCTTGTCCTCCACCGTGATGAGCAGCAGCGCGTGGAGCACTCGGGGCGTCGTCTCCGGATCGCCGGCTCCGTCGAGGAAGGGGCCGGCGAACCGCTCGAGCATGCCCGCGCTCTCGTCGCGCCGCGGACGCGCGTCCGTCGTGGTGAGGCCGGCCGGTCCGGCCGCGTAGCGATTGATCAGGAGCATCTGCCGCTCGGGGCCGGCCGGCGCCCTGGTGGCCCCGAGGGAATCGAGGAGTGCTCGGCGCTCCACCACGACCGCGGGGCCGCCGGCCCGGACGACCGATCGCAGGTCGCGGGCCGCGTCCTGGCTTCGCCCGTCACGCATGGCCATGATCGAGCGGCTCAACCGCGCGATCTCCGCATCCGGAGTCCCCGGATAGCCTTCCAGCGCGCGGTCGAGGAGCTTGCGGGCAACCACCGGCTCGCCCGCCTGAGCGGAGAGCTCCGCAGCCAGGAGCAGCGCGGTGGCCGCGAGCCGATCCGCCGGGAACTGGCGGGCGACACGCATCCACGTAAGGCGCGCGTCTTCGCGACGTCCCAGCCGCAGCTCGGCCCATCCCAGGGCGAGGGTGGCGTGCGGTGCGTCGGGCGGCAGCTCATCGCTCTGTAGTGCCTCCTGGTAGCGCTCGGCGGCCAGGCGATGGGCCCCCATCCCGTACGCGGCGTCGCCGGCGAGGACGAGAGCGGTCGCGCGTATGGCGGGACCGGGGCGGCCGCGCAGCACGGTGTCCACTCGCGACTGCGCCTGGGCGAAAGCGCCCGAGGCCATGTCCGCGCGGGCGAGATCGAGCTGAGCCTGGGGCTCGACCGGCTGAGCAGGGAGGAGGGACGGCCTTGCCACGCCGCTGCCATCCCAGCTTCCTCCTCCCGTTCCCGCGTCGCTGCCCGACGTACCAGCGCCGGCGCCAGCGCCGGCATCACCGCCAGTTCCTGCTCCTGCCCCAGCACCTGCCCCAGCTCCCGCACCCGCCCCGGCACCAGCGCCGCCGCCGCCAGCGCCGCCGCCACCAGCGCCGCCGCCACCTCCCCCGCCCTTGGCGATCACGAGCTCCTTCGACGCCTTACCCCAGCCATCCGATCCGGGAGCCGAGAAGTCAGCCGGCGATCTCCATGGGATGTCGAGGGCGTGGGCGAAGCCGGCGAAGACCAGGCCGATCGACAAGGCGAGAGCGAGGACAAGCAGCCGTCGGGGAGTATCCATCCCAATTCCTCTCAGCAACCGGAGCGGGCCGGCTCAGATGCGCACGATGGTAACACCACCGGCGCCCAGCCACTCCGATACCTTCGCCCAGCCGGCTGGGTCTCGCCCTTCCCACGCCGTGATGGCGGGACCGGGAATGACCACCCAGGGGAGTTTCGTCCTGGACACGCGATCCACGAGCCACACCAGATCGCTGTTCGGGCTCAGCTCCGCCAGCAGCTCGGCCGTCCGGGTCGCGGCATGCCCGGGCGCCTCGCTATGGACTTCCACGGCAACGTCGGGTGACTGATGCACGATGGCCAAGCTGGAACCTCCTGGAACCCTGGTTGTCACGAGCGCCTTCGGGCCAAACAGCAACGCCCGTGCCAGTAAACGATCGCGTCAAACGCGTCGAAAACCACGGGGCGGCGGGCGCAGCAAGGTGACGGCCGGTAGGAACTTCCCGACTTGAGTGGGAAGGAATGCCCCGCCCTGCCGATGCTACCGCGTCAGGCTGGTCAGAAACACGAGGAGGGCGACGAGCCGCGGCGCGTTCTTCTCGATCCACTCCCGGGCGCGGCTCACCTCGAAGTTCTCGGCCTCTTCCTCGGTCGCGAACCGCGCGTCCGAGATCGGCAGGTCGATGTTGCGCTCGCCGGTCTGGGTGGATTGCTGGATGGTCGTCACGGCCGACCACTTCCCGTCCTTCATCCGCTCGGCCGCGACGGCGATGCTGTAGTCTCCCGGCGCCTCGAACTGCTTTCTCTGTACCATGACGTCACCTCCCTGGTGATGGCGTTCGTGGAAAGGCCTGGTCGGGCCACAGTCCGGGCACCACGGTCTGGCACGTGTACCGGCAGCGCGCGCATTCGAGCAGGGCCACGCTGGGCCGCCCGTGCTGACTGACGGTGTGAAGCGCCTTCAGCGGTCGCCCACAGCGGGGGCACGGTCCGCTCGCTACACCGACTGCGCTCAGGCTCATGTGCGTGACCTCCGCCCAGGTCTCAAGGCAACCGGCATGCCGGATGCACACGCTTGGTTTGACGCGACGATATGCAGCAGTGCCGGGCATGGGCCGGTAATTACGTCGTGTAGTTTCTACAAGGCGAAGGAGGCAGCGATGCGAAAGCGTGTGACGAGCCCTGTACCCCCGCAGGCGGAGAGTCACGATCAGGAATGGCTCGATCTGGAGCAGGTCGCCCAGGTCGAGGTGACCTCCGAGGATGTCGCGTATCCGATCGAGGCCGCGCTGGTGCCCGGCGAGGAGGCCGGGTGGCGGGCCGCGCAGCCGGGCGAGCAGACCATCCGACTGATCTTCGACCGGCCGCAGCGTCTGAGCCGCATGTGGCTGCTCTTCATCGAGGCGGACACGACGCGTACGCAGGAGTTCGTGCTGCGCTGGTCGCCGGACGGCGGGCGGTCGTTCCGGGAGATCCTGCGCCAGCAGTGGAACTTCGGGCCGCCGGAGACGATTCGCGAGGTGGAAGACTATCGCGTGGAGCTCGCCGGGGTGACGGTGATCGAGCTGGCCATCGTGCCCGACAAGAGCGGAGGTGAGTCGCGGGCGTCGCTCGCGCAGTGGCGCCTGGCCGGCTAGCTGCGCGTCG
>CAMLFJ010000391.1 GCA_946479205.1 uncultured bacterium
TGGCGCTGACCGCCCGAGAGCGTGAGGCCGCGCTCGCCGACCACCGTGTCCCACCCGCGAGGCAGCGCGCCCAGGTCGTCCGCCAGGCCCGCGGTGCGGGCCACCGCCTCCAGGCGCTCCGGGCCCGCGGTCTCGTCGGCCAGCCGCACGTTGTCGCGAAGCGAGCGCGAGAAGAGAAAGGACTCCTGGGGTACGTAGCCCACCGACCGCCGCAGCCGGCCGAGCGGCAGATCGAGCGCGTCGTGTCCCCCGACCCACACGGTGCCGCGCGGCGGCTCGTAGAGCCGGGACAGCAGCGTGCCCAGCGTGGATTTGCCGCTCCCCGTCGGCCCTACCACGGCCACCACCGCGCCCGCCGGCACCGTGAACGACACATCGCGCAGCACGGGGCCCCGGCTGTCGTAGGCGAACGTCAACCCCCTGAACTCGATCGCGCCCCCCGCCAACCGCGCACGGTCGTCAGAAGAACCACCCAAACCATCCTGCGGGACACCCCCTGGATTCTCGTCCAGCACCTCCGTCACCCGCGACATGGCGGCCAGCCCGCGCTGGATGCTCGCCAGCGTCCAGCCCAGGGCGATGGTCGGCCAGGCGAGCTGGGTCAGGTATCCGTTGAAGGCCACGAAGGCCCCGAGCGAGATCCGGCCGTCCACCACCGCCTTGCCGCCGAGCCACATCACGATCAGCACGCCCACGCCCGAGACCAGCCCCATCAGCGGCCAGGAGACCGACTGGATGCGGGCCAGCGCCATGTTCCGGGTGAGGTACTCGGTGTTGAGGCGCTCGAACTCGGCCACCTCGCGCGTCTCCATGGTGTAGGCGCGCACCACCGCCATGCCGGTCAGGTTCTCCTGGACCTTCGCGGAGAGGGCTCCCAGCTGCTCCTGCACCGCGGAGGAGCGCACTTCCGCGTCGTGGTGGAACCGCTTGGCGATGATCACCAGCGCGGGGAACGGCGCCATCGCGAACAGGGTGAGCCACGGATCGATGAGCCACATGGCGGTCAGCGCGCCCCCGAAGGCGAGCGTGGTGCCGATGAGCATCACGGTGCCGAACCCGGCCAGCGCCCGCAGGGTGGAGATGTCGTTGGACACGCGCGACATCAGGTCGCCGGTCCGATGCCGCTGGTAGAAGGAGGGGGGCAGGGACAGAAGCCGCGCGTAGAGGTCGGCGCGGATGTCGTGCTCCACCCACTGCCCGGCCCCCAGCATGGCGAAGCGAGAGCCCAGCCGCGCGACTCCATGCGCCACCGCCAGCCCCAAGATCAGCAGCACGTAGGGACCGATCCGCGCGGCGACCCCATCACGCTCGAGCGCGTCCACCGCGCTCTTCACCGTCCACGGGATGCTCAGCGAGAACGCGGTGGCGAGCAGCAGGCAGGCGGCGCCCCCGAGGTAGCGGAGGCGGTAGCGATCCAGATACGGCAGGAGACGTCTGAGCGACGACACCGAGTCAGTATAGACCAGCCCCGCGGCGGCGCCAGTCCGGCGGATCGTCGCGTCGGCCCGTCGAGCGCTCGGTCAGCGGGCCGCGCTCGGACTCGGCAGCGCCGCCCCGACCAGCTGCGGCGGCCGGAACGTGAGCGCGATGGCCACCGCGCCGAGACCGATCGCCGAGGAGCCGATGAACATCCACGCGTAGCTCCCGACCGCGTCGTAGGCCCAGCCGCCGAGCCAGGGCCCCAGCGCCATGCCCAGGGTCGCCGCGAGGGACACCGCCCCGAACGCGCTCCCCATGATCCGCTCGCCGAAGTACTCGCGCACGACGATCGCGTAGAGCGGCATCACGCCGCCGTAGGCGAAGCCGAACACGGCCGCGAGGGCATAGAAGCTCGCCAGCCCTCCGGTGAACAGGTAGAGGCTGATCGCGACCGCCTGCAGCGCGAGGCCGGCCACGAGCGTCCGCTTGGCCCCGATCCGGTCCGCGAAGATCCCGCAGCCGATCTTCCCGGTCAGCGACGCCAGGCCGGCCGCGCTCAGCACCGTGGCCGCGGCCATCGCGGGCACCCCGCGGTCGATCGCGTGGGTCACCATGTGAAAGATGGGCCCGGAGTGGGCCGCACAGCACGCGAAGTGGGTGAGCGCGACCGCGGCGAACTGCGGGGTGCGGACCACCTGCCCGATCGTGAGGCCTGGGGCGGCGGCGGCGCGAGCCGCAGCGGTGGCCGTGGACCCCGGCGGGTTGCGCACGAGGAGGGCGGCGGGAATGACCACCAGCCACACCAGGTCGCCGATGACCCACATCGCGGTGCGCCAGTCGTAGCTCGTGATCAGCCAGCGCGACAGGGGCGCCATCACCGTCGAGCCGACGCTCAGCCCCGCCGCGACGAGGGACACCGCGAGGCTGCGATTCTCGGTGAACCAGCGGGTGGTCGTCGAGATCAGGGGCGCGTAGAAGCTCCCCGCGGCCACGCCGACGATGACCCCGTAGAGGAGCTGGAACTGCAGGAGCGTGGTCGCCTGGCTCGCCAGCACCATCCCGACACCCAGCAGCGCCCCGCCGGTCAGGACGACCGTGCGCGTGCCGTACCGGTCGGAGAGCGAGCCCCACATGAACGCGCCGATGCCCATGCAGAGGAAGTTGAGCAGCGCGGCCCCCGCGACCCCGGTGCGGGACCACCCCATCGCCTCGACGATGGGCTGCAGGAAGATGCTGAGCGTCAGCATCGCGCCAAACCCGACACAGGTGATGACGATCCCCACTGCGACGATGACCCAGCCGTAGAACAGCGGCATGTTCTCTTCCCTCCTCCTCAGTGGTGGACCGTCTCCCAGACGCCCGCTCTGCCAATCAGTCGAACGGCGGGGTAGCAAATCGACATCCCGGGTCGGCCGATCTGGAGCCGAGGGCGGGTTACGGGCGAGCGGGGGCGACGGGCGCGCCGTCCCGATACGGGAGCAGCGCGGCGTAGATCGCGAAGACGGTGGGCGCGGGCACCTGGTGACGCTCCGCCAGCCGCACCACGTGGCCGTGGAGCGCCTCCAGCTCGAGGCGCTTGCCGTGGGTCAGATCGTGGTGGAGCGACGAGTAGGCGTTCGGGGCCACCGTGTCGAGGAACTTGAACCCCTGCTCCAGCATCGCGTCGTCGAGCTTCACGCCGGCCGCCCGGCCGACCGCGATGATCTCGCTCGCGAGACGCCGGTAGACTTCCCGCACCTCCGGCACCGCCCGCAGCACCCCGGCCGGGCACCGGGTCAGCGCGGTCATCCCGGCGTGGGTGGTGAGGAACACGTACTTGTCCCAGAGGGCGCGGGTGACGTCGGCCACGAGCTCGGCCGGGATCGAGGCCTTCCGGCAGGCGGCGAGGAGAGCCTGGGCGCGCGGCGTCTCCCGCCCGTCCATCTCGCCGAAGATGAGATGCCCGCCGAAGACGTGCGTGATGACGCCCGGCGCCTCGATGGTGGCGAAGACCCGGACCGCGCCGCCCAGCACGTGGCCGGTCCCGAGCACCCGCCCGAGCTTCTCCTCGTTGTCCACCCCGTTCTGGATCGAGAGGACGCCGGTGTCCGGCCCCACCACCGGGCGGATCAGCGCGGCGGCTTCCTCGGTGTCGAACGACTTCACGCAGAACAGGACGAGGTCCGCGGGCGGCAGCCCGTCGAGGCGCTCGACCGCGGGCGCCCGCACCGTCCAGTCCCCCTCGGCCGCGGACTTGATCCGCATCCCGCTCGCGCGCAGCGCGGCCAGGTGCGCGCCGCGCGCCACGAAGGTGACGTCCTCTCCCGCCCGCGCCAGCTTGGCCCCGAAGTATCCGCCCGTCCCGCCCGATCCCATCACGACGATGCGCATGGCCGCCATGCTGCGAGAGGCGCTCCGGGTTGTCAAGCGGCGCCGTGGTATCCTCGACTCTCGTGAGCGATTCCTTCCGCGACGTCGCCGTGGAGGCGGCCCTCCAGGCCGGCGCGTTCCTCCGGTCCCGATTCGGCGCGCACCACGACGTCAGCTACAAGGGCAGCCCCACGAACCTGGTCACCGAGATGGACCGCGGCGCGGAGACCATCATCCTCGACGCCATTCGCGCCCGGTTCCCGGGCCACGCCGTCCTCGCCGAGGAGAGCGGCGCGCGGAGCG
>CAMLFJ010000392.1 GCA_946479205.1 uncultured bacterium
CCGACTACTGCAGCGAGACGATGGACCGCCAGATCGACGCGCAGTCGCAGGAGCTGGATCGCACCAAGCGCCTCAAGATGGTCGCGGACATCCAGCGCACGCTGGAGGCGGAGGTGGCCCGGCCGATGCTCGGCTGGCGCAAGGAGTACTTCGCCCAGTACCCGTACGTGAAGAACCTCGTGCCGCACAACGCGCTCTACAACTACGGCCGCATGCAGGAGGTGTGGCTGGACAAGTAGTCCCGCCGCCGCTCGATGGACTTCGGGATCGTTCACGCCAAGATCGACGAGATCGGCTACATCACCCACGCCGAGAACCTCGGCTACTCCCACTGCTGGGTCACCGACAGCCAGATGATCCGGTCGAACTGCTGGGCGGTGCTGGCCCTGGCCGCCCAGCAGACGCGCCGCATGCGCCTCGGCACCGGCGTCAACGTGCCCGGGCTCCGGCTCGCGCCGGTCGCGGCCAACGGCATCGCCACCATCAACCGCCTCGCGCCCGGGCGCTGCTTCATCGGGCTCGGCACCGGCCACACCGCGATGCGCACGCTCGGCCAGAAGCCGATGCGCCTCGGCCCGTTCAAGGAGTACGTGCAGACCGTCCGCGCCCTGCTCCGGGGCGAGGAGATCGACTACACGCTCAACGGAGAGACGCACCCCATCCGCTTCCAGATGCGCGAGCACCGCTTCATCGACCTCGACCATCCGATCCCGGTCTACATCGCGGGCTTCGGCCCGAAGGCGCAGGCCCTGGCCGGCGAGCTGGGCGACGGCCTCATCTCGGGGCTCCCGCGCGGCGGCACCGTGCCGGAGATGCTGGCCAACGCGCGCCGCGGCGCTCAGAAGGCCGGGCGGGCGCTTCCCGGAGATTTCCACACCTCGGCCATGGTGAACGTGGCCCTGCTGCAACCGGGGGAGACGGCCAACTCCGAGCGGATCATCGCGGAGTGTGGCGCGGCGGTGATCACCGGGTTGCACTACCTGGTCGCGCACCACCTGGAGACCGGCGCGGAGCCGCCTGCCTACGCGCGCCCGGTATGGAAGGGGTACCTCGACTGGCTCAACGAGGCCCCGCCCGAGATCAGGCACCAGCGCCTGCACGGCAGCCACTACAGCTTCGTGGACCCGGAGGAGGCGCGCTTTCTCACGCCCGAGCTGATCGAGGCCACGTGCCTCACCGGCGCGCCCGAGCGCGTCGTGGAGCGGCTCCAGGAGCTCGAGAGCCAGGGGCTGAGCCAGATCATGCTCTACCCGCCGCTCAACCGGCAGTACCGCGTGATCGAGGACTTCGCGGACCGGGTGATGGCGCGGCTGTAGCCTGGTACCATCGACCTCGTCGTCCAACGATCGCACACACTTTCGAGGGCGCACGTGCGCCGGGAGGATGGGTATGGCGGAGAATCCGGGGATCCTGGGTGACCGGGGCAAGAGTCTCGAGGACGAGTTCTTCCGGAAGGAGAACGCGCGGGCCATCGACCGCCTCCGCGAGCTGAAGGAGCGGACCACCTCCCGCGAGACCCTGGCCAAGGCGATCGGGATCACGAACGAGAAGATCATCGACCGGCTGATCGAGCTCGGCATCCGACCCGAGATCGTGAGCGCGCTCGCGATCGTCCCGCTCGTGGCGGTGGCCTGGGCCGACGGCTCGCTCGACGCGAAGGAGCGGCAGGCCGTCCTCGAGCGAGCGGAGAAGTCCGGCGTCGCCGCCGGCACCGCCGACCACGATCTCCTGCGGAGCTGGCTCGAGAAGAAGCCCGAGCCCCGGCTGCTCGCCGCGTGGACCGAGATGGTCCGCGGCCTCGCCGAGAGCTTGCCCTCTCAGGAGCTCGCGGCGCTCAAGACTGGGCTCGTGGAGCGCGCCAAGGCCATCGCCCGCGCGAGCGGGGGCTTTCTCGGGGTCGGCGCCGTCTCGGCCGCCGAGCAGGACGCGATCGACCGGCTCGAGTCCGCGTTCCGGTCCCGATAGCGCCCGGAGCTCATCTCGCCAGGCGCTTGATCGCCGCCTCGGCGCGCCGGGCCAGCGGGCTGGCCGCCTCCGGCCGATTCGCGCGCACCGCGCGCCAGGCTGCCACGCCCGACTTGCCGGGCCGCGGAAAAGCGACGCACCTCAGCTCAGCAGGAGACGGAGCGCGCCGGCGACGGCGATGGCCACCAGCGTCAGCGCGAATGCGCGCCGGGGCAGCCGAGCGTTGAGCCGGTATCCGAGCCAGCTCCCGAGGTAGAGGAACGGTGTCGCCGCCACCGTGGCGATGAGGAGCGGTGGCGTCACCCAGCCGATCGCGGCGTACGTGCCGACTTTCACCACGTCGGACATGGCGTAGGCCAGCGTGCCCGTGGCCACGACCCCGGCGCTGCTGAGCGGCCGCCCGATCAGGTAGAGTCCGAGCACCACGCCGCCCGAGTGCGCCACCGTCGAGGCCACCCCCGCCGCGAGCCCGACGCCCACGGCCACCGGCGCCGCGGACGGCGCGACGGACCGGGTCCCACCCCGCAGCATGACCGCGAGCTGCACCGACCCGAAGAGCAGCGCGGCCCCGCCGATGACGTGGCGCAGCGACGTCGCCGAGAGGCCGGCCACCAGCCAGCCGCCCAGCGCAATCCCGACGAGCATCGCGGGGACGAGGCGGCGCGCCTCGGCGCCATCCCAGCGCCGCCAGTAGAGCCAGAGCGAGACGGGGTCACTCAGGAGCAGGAGCAGGCCGATCATCGCGAGCACCGGCTGAGGCGGCAGGACGATCGTCAGCACCGGCGTGAGCGCGAGCCCGATGCCTCCGCCCACCGCGTTGCGCAGGAAGCCGGTCACGAGGGCGGCGGCGCACGCGAGACCGACGAGGAGCGGGCCGACGTCCATGAGGTCGACCAGCGTAGCACCGCGCCCCGCCGGCGTGGAGAGCCGTCGCGGCCGGTGCTACAGTGACAGGCGCCATGGCCCGCTCCGTGCCGTTCCTGGCCGACGTCGTCGCGGCTCCCGCGGAAGACGCGGCGCCCGCCGCCCCGCGGGCTTTCCGCCTGCAGTCGCTGGACGTCTTCCGCGGGCTCACCATCGCGGCGATGCTCCTGGTCAACAATCCGGGCAGCTGGAGTCACGTCTACCCGCCGCTCGAGCACGCCGCCTGGAACGGCTGGACGCCGACGGACCTGGTGTTCCCGTTCTTCCTCTTCATCGTCGGGATCACCACCACGCTCTCGCTGGGCCGCTTGCTCGAAGGAGGGACTCGGCCTTCGACGTTGTTCCGGAAGGTGCTGATCCGGGCGGGGCTCATCTTCGCGCTGGGTCTGCTGATGCAGGGGTTCCCCGCGTACGAGCTGGGCACCATCCGCGTGCTCGGCGTGCTCCAGCGCATCGCGCTGTCGTACCTGGTCGTGGCCACCATCGTGCTCTTGACGGACGTGCGGGGCCAGGTCGGGGCCTTGATGGCGCTGCTCCTGGGCTACTGGGCCCTGATGACCCTGGTGCCGGTGCCCGGAGTCGGGCGCCCCGTGCTCGAGCCGGACCTGAACCTGTCGAACTGGCTCGATCTCAAGCTGATCGGCCGCAATCACCTCCTGCACGAGACCATGACGTGGGATCCCGAAGGCCTCCTGAGCACGCTCGGGGCCATCGCCACCGTGCTGTCCGGGGTGCTGGCCGGTCACTGGATCCGCTCGGCCCGCGCCGCTCGGGTCAAGGTGGTCGGTCTGCTCGCCGCGGGCGCCGCGGTGGTCGCGCTCGGATCGCTCTGGGGGCACGCCTTCCCCATCAACAAGAACCTGTGGACCGGCTCCTTCGTGCTCCTCACCGCGGGGATCGCCTGCGTGGTCCTGGCCTCGACCTACTGGCTGGTCGACGTGAAGGGCTACCGCGCGTGGGCGCGGCCGTTCCTGGTCTTCGGCACGAACGCGATCACCGCCTACTGGCTGTCGAGCGTCGTCGCGATCGTCTTCGACTGGGTGGTGATCACGAGCCCGGCGGACGGCGAATCACTGGTGCTCAAGACGTATCTCTACGAGATCCTCTACGCACCCTGGCTCGCGTCGGCGAACGCGTCGCTCGCCTACGCGCTCACCTACGTGCTGATCTGGCTGGGGTTC
>CAMLFJ010000393.1 GCA_946479205.1 uncultured bacterium
CTGCAACCGCTCCACCAGGTTGTCGAGCAGCGCCTGCGTCTCCTCGTCGATCCGCTGGAGGTCCTCGACCACGAAGACCACCGGCTGGCGCCGGCTCTCCGCCAGCAACACGCTGCGCACCGCGCCCTGGATGCGGCGTCGGCGCTGCGGCGGATCGAGCGCGCGCCACGCGTCGTCCTCGGGCTCGAGATCGGCGAGCGCGAGCAAGGCCGGCAGCGCGGACGCGAGCGCGGGGTCGAGGGCGAGGAGCTTGCCGGTGATCTTCTCCCGGATGATCCGCTCCTCGTCGAGCCGGTCGATCTGGCAGTAGCGCCGGAACGCGTCGATCACCGGCATCCAGGACGGCGTCTTCCGGTACGCGACCGGCCGGCCCTCCAGCACCAGCGCGCCGTCCATCCACGGCCCCTCGACAAACTCGCGGATGACCCGCGACTTGCCGACGCCCGGCTCGCCCACCAGCGCGACCACCCGGCCCTCGCCCGCGCAGCTCCGGGTGAAGGCCTCGCGCAGCCGCCCGATCTCCGCCTCGCGGCCGACGAAGCGCGAGAGACCGCGCACCACCGCCGCCTGGAGCCGGTAGCGCGCGGGCCCCGCCCCGGTCAGCTCGTACACCTCCACCGGATCCGCGACGCTCTTGATCGGCACCGGCCCGAGCGCGGTCACGACCAGGAACCCCTCGGTGAGCCGCCGCGTCTCCGGGGCGAGCAGGGTCGAGCCGGGGCGCGCGAGACGCTCCATCTGAGCGGCCAGGTAGGTGGTCTGGCCCACCGCGCTGTATTCCATGTGCAGGTCGGTCCCGATCGCGCGCACGACGACCTCGCCGGAGTTCAGCCCGACCCGGATCTGCACGTCCACCCCTTCGGCGCGGCGCAGGTCGCGGGCGAGCCGCTGTACCTCGTCGTGCATCCGCAGGGCCGCGTAGGCGGCCCGCACCGCGTGATTCTCGTGGGCCACCGGCGCGCCGAAGATGGCCATGATCCCGTCGCCCAGCACCTGGTTCACGGTGCCCTCGTAGCGATGGACCGCCTCCATCATCAGTCTCAGCACCGGATCGAGCATGCGCCGCGCGTCCTCCGGGTCGCGGTCGGCCAGCATCTCGAGCGAGCCCTTCATGTCCGCGAACAGCACCGTGACCTGCTTGCGCTCGCCCTCGAGCGCGCCGCGCGAGGTGCGGATCTTCTCGGCCAGGTGCGGCGGGGTGTAGGTCTCGGGTGAGGCAAAGCGGGCGGGACCGGACACCAGGATGGGCTGGCCGCAGCCGCCGCAGAAGCGGGCACCCGGCTCGTGCACGAAGCCGCAGCGCGCGCACGAAGCCTGGAGGACCTGCCCGCACGCCACGCAGAACCGATGGCTCGGCAGGTTCTCGGCACGGCAGCGCGGGCACGTCACCGGCCCCGCCCCGGGAGTGACGGTCACGCGGCTACCAGGGCGGCGCCGCGGCGGGGAGCCCGTCGAGCGCGGCGGGGAGCGGCTCGCCCGGGGCGTGGCCGCGACGCGCCAGGGCGTCGTGCAGGGCGCGCAGCTGGGTGGCCGCCGCGGCGGTCACGCGCTCGAGCAGCTCGTGCCCCGGCCGCGGCCCATCGTGGACCGCGATCATCCGCGCGAACTCGCGCGGCCCCGCGCCCTCGAACCAGCCCGCGAGGCGACCGCGCACCAGCGCGCCGTAGCGGGCCACCGACGCCCCGTCCAGGAGGTCGGCGGGAGCGGGCTCGTGCCGCCAGTCTTCCGGAACGCGCCCGCGGTCCATGCCGTCGGCGAAGCCCAGGCCGAGGCGGAAGAGACCGAAGGCGAGCTCTCGAAGCGGCGGGTCCAGGCCGGCCTCCGGCACGCCGCGGATCATGCGCTCGCCCGCCGCGAGGATGGCGTCCAGCCGGCGACCCAGCTCGCCCGGATCGAGCCGGCCCACGGCTCCTAGCGGCCCGTGAACGTCACCGGCTGCTTGCGGGCGAACGCGACGACCCCATTGCGGAAATCCTCGGTGTGGCCGCTGGCCGCGATCGCCTGCGCCTCCAGCTCCATCTGCGTCTCGAGGCTCTCCTGGGTGGACTGGTGGAAGAGCAGCTTGGCGCGTCCGAAGGCCTGGGTCGGCCCCTGCGCCAGCTCCCGCGCGAGCGCGCCGACCGCCCCGGGGAACTCCGCGTCCGGGTGCACACGATTCACGAGCCCCCACTCCATCGCCTCGCGCGCGGAGAGCACGCGGTTGGTGTAGTGCAGCTCGAGCGCGCGGCGCAATCCGATCAGGCGCGGCAGGAAGTAGGACGACGAGCCGTCCGGGGAGGCCCCGATCTTCGAGTAGGCCATCGTGAACTTCGCCGACTCCGCGGCGACCACGAGGTCGCCCGACAGCGCGAAGCTCATCCCGCCGCCCGCCGCGATGCCGTTGACCGCCATCACCACCGGCTTCATGCTCCGGGCCAGCCGGGACACCGCCCCGTGGAGATAGGTGGTCAGCTCCTTGACCAGGATGCCGATGCGCTCCGGATTGTCCGCAAAATCCTTGACGTCCCCGCCCGCGCAGAAGGCCTTCCCCGCTCCGGTGATCACGATGCAGCGCACCGCCCGGTCCTCGTCCGCCTCGAGCACGGCATGGAACAGGTCCCGCCCCAGGGTCAGGTTCAGGGCGTTGTAGGCGTCGGGCCGGTTGAGGGTGAGGGTGCCGATGCCGTCCTTCACCTCGTAGCGCAGGGTCTCGTACGCCATGGTTCTCTCCCGTGGAGTCGCTAGCGGCGGTCGCCGACGCGATGGAGCTTGAGCAGGTTGGTCGTCCCGGTCACCCACATCGGCGCCCCCGAGATGATCACGATGACGTCGTTGTTGCGCACGGTCCCGTCGCCCAGGAGCGTCGCCTCCACTTCCTCGATCATCTCGTCGGTGGTCTCCACCTTGTGCACGAGCCGCGAGGAGACGCCCCAGAAGAGACCGAGCCGCCGCTGGACCTCGGAGTACGGGGTGAGCGCCATGATCGGCACTTCCGGCCGATCCTGGGAGATGAGCCGCGCACTGAAGCCCGACTGGGTGAAGGCCACGATGGCCTTGGCGTGGAGCAGCCGGGCCGCCTGGCACGCCGCTTCCGCGACCGCCTCCGGGAAGCCGTAGGCCTCGGGCCGCTGGCGGGGGCCGGTCGCCACCGGGACGGCCCGCTCGGCCCGCTCCGCGATGCGCGCCATCATCTCGACCGTCTCGACCGGAAAGCGGCCGGTCGCGGTCTCCGCGGAGAGCATGATCGCGTCCGCCCCGTCGAAGATGGCGGTGGCCACGTCGCTCACCTCGGCCCGGGTGGGCCGCGAGTGGGTGACCATGGACTCGAGCATCTGGGTGGCCACGATCACCGGCACCTTGGCCAGCCTCGCCTGACGAATCACGTCCTTTTGAATGACCGGCACCTCCTCGAGGGGCACCTCGACCCCGAGATCCCCGCGCGCGACCATCACCGCGTCTACCAGCGGCAGCAGCCCCTGCAGGTTCGCCACGATCTCCGCGCGCTCCAGCTTGGCCACGATCGGAATGTTGGCGCCCTGGTCGTGGAGGAACTTGCGGACTTCCTGGATGTCGGCGGCGGAGCGGACGAAGGAGATCGCCACGTAGTCCACCGCCTGCTCGATTCCGAAGCGCAGATCCTCGCGGTCCTTCTCGGCCAGGCACGACACCGGCACCGGCAGCCGCGGGAACGACACCCCCTTGTGATCCGACACCGGACCGCCCGACACGATCCGGCACTCCACCTCGCCCTCCTCCACCTTCTCCACGACGAGCTGGATCATCCCGTCGTCCATCCAGACCGGATCACCGGGCCGCAGGGCCGCGAGGAACTCGGGATGGTTCAACGAGCTGCGCGAGGCCGTGCCCTTCACGGTGCGGGTGGTCAGCACGAAGCGCTCGCCCGGCACGAGCATGGCCTGCCCGCCCACGAAGGTGCCGAGGCGCACCTTGGGGCCCTGCAGGTCCTGGAGGATCGTGATCGGGTGGCCCCATCGGCCCTCCCCCTCCCGGATGGTGCGGATGACCTCGGCGTGCTCGGCGTGGGTGCCGTGCGAGAAGTTCAGGCGGGCCACGTCCATGCCCGCG
>CAMLFJ010000394.1 GCA_946479205.1 uncultured bacterium
TGAAACCGATGCGGATGGTCTCCGCGGCGGCGGCCGGGCTCGTCGCGAGCGCGGCGAGCGTGAGGAAGAAAGCGGCGGTCAGCGCGACGCGGAGTGATCTCATGGGTCCCCTCACCCTGCCCTCTCCCCTCGACGGGGAGAGGGTAAAGCGGGTCAACGGCCGAGGGCCTTCAGCGCCATCTCGAGGCCGCGCTTGCCGTCGGCCCCGGTGCGGGTGAGCCAGGTGTCCCAGGCGGCCTTGGCGGCCTGGCGCGCCTTGGCCAGCTCCTCCCTGGGCGGATCCACGATCGTCATGCCGAGCTCGGGCAGCCTCTTGCGCACCCGGTCGTCGAACGCGATCGCGTCGCTCCACTCCTTCTCCTCGAGGTTGGTCTCCTTGACCGCGTCGAGCACGACCTGCTGGAGATCGGCGGGGAGCGCGTCCCACGACTTCTGGTTGGCCACGATCCACTCCTGGGCGGCCCCGGCCAGGTACCAGTAGTCCACGTACTTCGCGACCTCGAAGAACTTCATGGGCTCCGCGTTGGTGGCGGAGGTCATGGCCCCGTCCACCGTCTTCTTCTCGAGCGCGGAGTAGACCTCGCCGAAGGCGATGTTGACCGGCGCGCCGCCCAGGATCCGGGTGAGGTTCGCGGAATCGGCCCCGTAGACGCGGATCTTCTTGCCCTTCCAGTCGGCGACCGTGCGGATCGGGCTCGTGGAGAAGACCTGCTGAGAGGGCCACGTGCTCATGGCGATGAGCTTGAGGCCCTTCCTGGCCAGCATCTCGCCGTAGAAGCCGCGCATCTGGAAGGCGGCCTTCTTGTGCTCCTCCATGCTGCTGGTCATGAAGGGCAGCTCGAGCGGGCCCATCTCCAGCAGGACGTCGGTGAGATAGGAGGCCAGGACCGGGGCGATCTCGGCGCGGCCGTCGAGCACCGCGGGGAGCAGCTCCGGCCCCGGGTAGAGCGAGGAGGCCGCGTGGAAGCGGATCTCCATGCGCCCGCCCGACTTCTCCTTCACCTTGTTGCCGAAGGCGGTGTAGTTGATCGTGTGGTAGTAGGTCGGCGCCGAGATGTGCGGCAGGTTCCACACGATCGGCTTCGCCTGCGCGGCGGCCGGGGCGGGGGTGGAGGCACCGGTCGCGGTGAACGCGAGCACGACGAGAGCGAGCGTGCTCCAGGTCAGGGATCTCGTCATAGGTCTCCTCGCGCTATTCACAGAACTTGCATGGGGGGATGTTGCGGTCGTAGGCCGGGGCCTTGAGGTACTCGTCCTGCTTGTAGGTCCAGAACTGCGAGACGTTCGGATAGGTGTGGACGACGGTGTTCTGGAGCTTGCCGCCCACTCGCTCCACCTTGCGGACGTAGACGTTCTGGATGGGATTGTTCAGCTCGTCCATCTTCATGGGGCCGCGCGGGTCGTCGGTGATCGCCACCTGCCGGAGGGCGGCGACGAACTTTTCCTTGTTCTCGGCCTCGCCGTTGATCGCCTTGAGCGCCTCGTAGTAGAAGCGGGCGCCGGTGTAACCCTGGGCGGAGTAGAGCGAGGTGCTGCGGCCGAAGCGCTTCTCGTAGGCGGCGGAGAACTTCTTGTTGGCCGGGGTGTCGAGCGCGGCACTGTAGTGTAGCGAGGTGATCACTCCGATCGCCTCGTCGCCCATGCCCTTGAGCACGTTCTCGTCGGTGAGGGTGCCGACACCGACGAGCGGCATCTTCTCCTTGAGGCCGACGTCGTTCCAGGTCTTGATGAAGCGGGGCGAGAGGCCACCGGTGTGGCAGGCGTAGACGCCGTCGATGTCCTTCCTGAGCGAGGCGAGGAACGGCGCGTAGTCCTGGATGTTGAGCGGCGTCCAGATCCGCTGCACCACCTTGCCGCCCAGGTCCTCGAACACGCGCTGGAAGCCCGCGTTGGTCTCCCAGCCGAACGCGTAGTCCATGCTGATCGTCGCCATCCGCCGCAGCTTGAGCTGCTTGTAGGCGTAGTCCCCGAGCGGATGGGTCATCTGGCTGCCCGAGGCCGAGGTGCGCACGATCCAGCGCACCGGCTTGCGCTGGGTGATGTCGTCGGGCGCGGTGATCGGGTACACCGTGGGGATCTTGTTCTGCTCGATGTAGGGCACGATCGCGTAGCCGGTGGCGGCCAGGAGCCCGCCCGCGACGGTGTGCACCTTCTCCTGCTCGACCAGGCGCCGCACCTTGGTGAGCGCGCCGGTGGGCTCGGGGTCGGAGTCCTCGACGATGACCTTCACCTCGCGGCCCGCGACCTTGTTGCCCACCTCTTCCCAGAAGAGGTTGAAGCCGTCGGTCATGTCCTTGCCGGTCTGGGAGAAGTTGCCGGTCAGCGGGCCGAAGTAGCCGATCCGGATCGGCTCCGCGGCGCGGGCTCGGGAGGGTCGGACCGCGGCGGCCGCGGCCGCCCCGCTCAACGCCACCAGGAACTGTCGCCTCTGCATGGAATGCCTCCTCTTCGGTGAGGGGGAAACGGGTGGTCGCGCCGCTACACTAGGGACGGCCCTCTCATTTGTCAACCTTCGGACCGCTTGACAGGGTTCCATCGAGCTAGCAAAGTCGGGCCCATGCTGAACGCCACCCGCGACCTCGTCCTGCCCACCACCATCACCGGCTCCTACCCGCGCCCGCACTGGTTCACCGAGGAGCTGCGCGGGCGGGGTTTCAAGGACGCGCTCGGCGATTCCCGCTTCCGCGAGCAGTACCTCGACGCGGTGGCCTGCCTGGTGCGCGAGCAGGAGATGGCCGGGCTCGACCTGGTCACCGACGGCGACTCCCGCTTCGACCTCACGGTGGGCGGCAAGTCGTGGTTCTACTACGTGATCGAGCGGCTGGGCGGCATCACCGGGGCCCAGGACCGCTCCACCGGCGGCGGCTGGAAATCCCTGCGGCCCGGCCACATCCTCTACGAGGTGATGGAGGCCTATCAGCCCGCGGTGGTGGGGGCGAAGCTCGCGGGCGGCGCGCTCCAGTACTCGGCCCTCTTCAAGACCGCGCAGCGGCTCGCGAACAAGCCGGTGAAGTTCGGGGCGATCACCGCCCAGTCGCTCGCCAAGATGCTGGTGGATCGCCACTACGGCTCGGATCGCGACGTGATCCTGGCCCTCGCCGACATCTTCAACGCGGAGCTCAAGGAGGTCGCGGCCGCGGGCTGCCGGGTCATTCAGGTGGAGGAGCCCCAGCATCATATCGCCGGCGCCATCGGCGCGTCCGACAAGGATCTCGAGTTCTACACCGAGTCGGTGAACCGCGAGATCGCGGGGGTCGACACCGAGATCTGGCTGCACACGTGCTGGGGCAATCCGAACCAGCAGCCGCTGCACTGGGATCGGCCGTCCTACGAGCGGTCGCTGCCCTATCTGCTCGCCACCGATGCCGACGTGATCACGCTCGAGTGCGCGTCCACCAACGGCCGTGACCTGCCGCTGCTCGGGAAGCACCGCACCGACAAGAAGATCGCCATCGGAGTCGTGAACCACTCGACCGCGGCGGTGGAGCCGCCCGAGTTCGTGGCGAGCCTCATCCGCAGAGCGCTGGAGTACGTGCCGCCGGAGCGGCTCATCCTCAGCACCGACTGCGGCTTTGGCCGGGAAGGGCTGGCCCGCCGCATCGCGTTCTACAAGAGCGTGGCCATCAATCTAGGGGCGAACATCGTGCGCCGCGAGCTGAAGCTGCCGGAGGTGGAGATTCCCGCCGCCGATCCGCGCTTCACCTTCGCGGGCTAAGGATGAGGAAACCATGGCGATCATCAAGGTACGAGACCTGGCCTGGGTGCGGCTGCGCGCGCCCGACCTCGACGCGCAGGAGGAGTTCCTCACCCACTTCGGGCTCACGCGCGCGGCGCGCACGCCGAAGGCGCTCTACATGCGCGGGACCGATCCGATGCATCACATCCACGTCACCGAGAAGTCGGACGACGCCGGCTTCGTGGGCTTCGCCTACCACGCGGCGGCCGAGGGCGACCTGGCGCGCGTGGCCGCGACGCCGGGGGCGTCCGCGGTCGAGGCCATCGACGGGCCGGGCGGCGGCCGGCGGGTGCGCCTGCGCGAGCCCAACGGCTACCAGGTCGAG
>CAMLFJ010000395.1 GCA_946479205.1 uncultured bacterium
CGTGATGCGGGCGCTCTGGGGGTAGGGTAGCGGCCGGTCGCTCCGCTCGATGGATTCCGCCTTCACCAAGGTCGCCGGCTGCGATCTCTGTCGCGCCGCGCGCATCACCCCCTGGTTCCACGAAGACGACATCTGCTGGATCGCCGAGTGCGAGATCTGCGCGGTGCCCATGGTGGTCTGGCGCTACCACGGCACCGAGCCGCCCGCCGAGCACCTCACCCACATGCACGCGCGCCTGCGCGAGATCGCGACCCAGCAGGTCGGCGAGTGCTACATCGACGACCACATGCGCAACATCCCCGACCACTACCACGCCCACGGCCGGCCCAAGGGCGGGTTTTTTGGTCGAAGGGGGCCTTGAAGGCCCCCTTCGAGCCTCCCCCGTAACCGATTGCGCCGGCCGAGCCGGCGCTCGAACGCGGTTATTCCGACTCAGTCTTCCCACCATCCACCAGGAGACGAACATGGCAGAGAGCGAGCTCCACCGGAAGGGCAGCGAGATCCGCCGCCAGCTGCTAGGCGACAAGTACGTGGAGCGCGTGAACGCGACCACCTACAAGAACCCGGTCATGCGCCAGTTCATCGACGTGGCCACCGAGAACGTCTTCGGGGCGCTCTGGACGCGGCCGGGGCTCGATCTCAAGACGCGCACGCTCGTGTGCGTGGTCTCCGACGCGGCCACCGGGCGCGAGCCCGAGCTGCGTATCCACCTGCGCATGGCGCTGCGCCAGGGCTGGACCGAGACCGAGCTGATCGAGACCCTGATCCACATGTCGGGCTACGTGGGTGTGCCGATCATCCGCGAGGCCATGATCGCGGCCGGCCAGGTGTTCGCGGAGGTCAAGGCGGAAGGCTGAGCCGGTCCCTCCTCGATGACGGCCCGCGTCACCGCGGGACCAGGTGTGTCGATTCGAAACCCTGTGAAAGAATGACGATAGTCGCCAACTAGCCGTCATTTCTCGCATCTCGCCGGGCGGCCACTGGCACCCCCGATGCACCGTTCCGGGCACATGGGAGCCCCCGCCGACATTCTCGTCATCGACGACGATCCGGTCATCCGGGAAACGCTCGGAGACGTCCTGCGCGAGCAGGGCCACCACGTCGACCGCGTGGACCGCGGCCAGGCCGCGCTGGAACGGATTCGCCGGCCGCGACCGGTGGACGTGGCCATCGTGGACTGCCGCCTTCCCGACATCTCGGGGCTCGACCTGCTGCGGAGCATCAAGGCGCGCTCCCCGGAGACGGAGGTCATCGTGATGACCGGCCACGCCTCTCTGGACGGCGCCCTGGAGGCGATGGCCGGCGACGCCTCCTCCTACCTCGTGAAGCCGGTGGCGACCGCCCAGCTCCTCTCCACCGTGGATCGCGCGCTGACCCGCCAGGCCCTGCTGCGCGCCCTCCGCGACTTCGAGGGGACCAAGCACGAGCTGGTGGAGAGCGAGCGGCTCCGCGCGGTGTGCTCGCTCGCCGACGGCGTGACCGACTACGTCCGCCAGGTCCTCCAGAAGATCCTCGGCCAGGTGCAGGTCGTGCTCCCGCAGCTCGAGGGCACGGACGGTCACGCCAAGCTCGCGGGCATCAAGGCCACCGTCATGGAGGCGGCCGACGTGCTGAAGCGGCTGCAGGTCGCCTCGGAGGTGCGTACGGTATCGGAAGCGCTGCCGCTCGACCTCAACGACGTGGCCCGCGCCGCCATCGGCGCGGTGCGGCTGGCCGGCGCGGGCGTTGCCCCGCGCGTCGAGATCGAGCTCTCGCCGGGCTCCCTGCCCGCGGTGGCCGGAGAGGCGTCCGGGCTCGTCGACGTCGTCACCGCGGTGCTGGCCAACGCGGTCGAGGCGCTTCCCGGGGGCGGGACGATCAAGGTCAGGACCTGGGCCTCCGGTGCGCACGTGCACTGCGCGGTGGCGGATCCCGGCGCGGGGATGGCGCCGGCGACGCGGGAGCGCGCGCTCGAGCCCTTCTTCACGACCAAGGCGGGCGAGCACAAGGGGCTCGGGCTGAGCGTCGTGTACGGGATCCTGCGAAAGCACGGGGGCGACCTCCAGATCACGAGCGAGCCGGGCGCGGGAACCGTGGTGACGCTCCGGCTCCCCGCGCGCCCCGCGACGAGCGCCTAGCCGCCGGTCACGCGCCGCCGCCCGGCGGCAGCTCCACCCAGAAGGTGCTGCCCGCGCCTTCCACGCTCTCCACGCCGATGCGGCCCCCGTGGGCCTCCACGATGCTCCGGGTGATGGCCAGCCCGAGGCCGGTGCCCGCGATGTCGGCGGTGGCCTCGCTCTTGACCCGGTAGAACTTGTCGAAGACGTGCGGCAGGTCCCGGGCCGGGATGCCGATGCCGTTGTCGGTCACCCGGATCCGCACGGGACCCGCGGCGGCGTCCGGCGCCTCCACGGTCACGCGCACGCGGCCCTCGGCGCGGGTGTACTTGACCGCGTTGCCGATCAGGTTCGCCAGCACCTGCTGCAGGCGCGCGCGCACCCCGCGCACCACCGCGGCGGGCGGCGCGTCGACGGTGACCGTGATGCGCTTGTCCTCCGCGGCCGCGACCAACGATTTCACCACGTCCGCGATCAGGGCGACCAGGTCGAGCGGGTCGCCCGCGCCCTCGAGGCCGGCCTCGATCTTGCCGAGGTCGAGGAGGTCGGTCACGAGCTCGGTCATGTTCTTCGAGCTGCGCAGGATGCGCTCGCACCGATCGCGGTAGGCCTGCTCGCCGCCCGGGGCGGGCGGGGCTTTCAGCAGGAGCTCCGCGGTCATCGCGATCGCCATGATCGGGCTCTTCAGGTCGTGCGACACGGTGTTGACGAAGTCGGTCTTCATCTGCTCGAGCTCTTTCAGGAGCGAGATGTCCCGGAGGATCGCGGCCAGGCCGACCGGCTCGCCGTACTCGGTGGTCACGATGATGAGGCTGGCCTGGGCGGTGCGCCCGTCGGGCAGGAGCAGCTCCGCGATGCCCGGCCGCCCGGCCTCGAGGAGCCGGCGGAGGGGCTCGTGGACGACCGCCTCCGTGAACGGGCGTCCGGTCATGGCGTCCGGGGCCACCCCCAGCATCGCGCGCACCGCCGGGTTCGCGAGCAGCACGATCCCGTCCTGGCCGACCATGACCACCGCGTCGGCGGTGCTCGTCAGCACCGCGGCCAGCGTGCCGCGCTCGTCGGCCAGCGCCTGGTACGCGCGGCAGGTCTCGAGCCCGCCCGACAGCCCGGCCGCCACGAGCGTGCCGACCTCGAGATCGTCGAAGGTGTAGGGCATGGCACGGCGGGCGAAGAGCAGGGCGCCCAGGACCTGGGGCCCCCGGCGCACCGGCACGGTGAGCGCGACCCGCAGGCCCGCGCGGACCAGCACTCCGTCGAGATCGGGCGCGGCATCCGGGATCGTGTCGAGCTCGGCCACCAGGTACGCGCGTCCGGTCCGGATGGTCCGTCCCGGGAGCCCTTCGTCTCGGCCGAACACGCGGCCCGCCACCACCTCGCCTGCGAGGCCGGAGAGCGAATGCACGAGGTAGCCCTGCTGCTCCGTGTCTTCCAGGCAGACCGCGAGGTAGTCGTGCGGGACCACCGCCTGCGCCTGCTCCGCGAGGGTCTGGAACAGATGGGTGGGAACGGGCGAGCCCGACAGCCCGATGAGCATCTCCCCGACCCGCCGCAGCCGGCCGGCAAGATTCGGGGGCGACTCCGGAGACGACCCCAGAGACTCCGGCATCATGCCGACCTCAGCGGCCCTCCATGATCTCCCGCATCCGCCTGAAGGCCAGGATACGCCGCCGATTCGCCTCCGGCATGTTCTCGAGATCCACCGGCTGCGTCACCGTGAGGCCGTAGGCCTCGTAGGTCGGGATGTCGGCCTCGGTCAGGCCCGCGCCCGCCCGCTTGCGCTCGAAGGCCGCCGCCACGTAGGGGGCCAGCTCCTCCGCCTTGCGGGCGGCGCGCGCGGCCTCGCGCTCCTTGAACTCCGGCATCACGGAGCCCGCGAACAGCTCGAGCGACTCGCAGATGTGCTCGTGCCGGTTCTTGCCGCCCTGCTGGATGAAGATGGTCTGGTCCACCCCGTAGTCCTCGA
>CAMLFJ010000396.1 GCA_946479205.1 uncultured bacterium
ACGGTGTCCACCACCTGCTTGGCCTGGTGGATGCCGTAGGTGGAGGCGAGGCGGATCTGCACCCGCTGCTCGACGCTGAGCGGGCGGCCGGACCGGCTCACGTCGGCCCAGATGCGCCGGAGCGTGTCGTGCAGGAACACCCGGGCCGCGCCCAGCTTCCCCTCGGCTTCGGCCACCTGGAACTGGATGAGCGCGCTGTCGCGCACGAGGCGCTTGGAGGAGCGCGGCTCCTTGTCGCGGGCCAGCTCGATGAAGGCGTCGAGGCTGCTGCGCGCGATGCCCATCGCGACGCCGGAGAAGCCCGACGCATACAGGCTGCCCGACGGAAAGCAGTAGAGCGGGCCGGGGTGGCGCCGCTCGGCGGGATCGTCGCGCGAGACCGAGTGCGCGTGGGGGACGAAGAGGTCCGTCGCGGTGAACGCGTCGCTGCCGGTTCCGCGCAGCCCGGTCACGTGCCAGACGTCGATGATGGTGGCCTGCGCGGCCGGGAAGAGCATGGTGCGCCCGTCGGCGGTGCCGTCCGGACGCCGCCGGGTCGTGCCGTCGGGCTCCTGGATGGGACAGTAGCCGCCGAGCCACGTGGCGTGGCGGCACCCGCTCGCGAAGCTCCACGTGCCGGTGACGCGATAACCGCCGTCCACCGCCACCGCCTTCGCGTCATTGCTCGGCCCCCAGGCCAGCACCGCGCGCGGGGCGCCGAAGATCTCGCGCGCGGTCTCCGGCGAGAGATAGGCCGCGGTCATGGAGCAGCCGGAGGCCTGGCAGAGGCACCAGGCCGCGCTCGCGTCGTGCCGGGCGATCTCCTCGATGACCTCGACGAACGTGAGGGCATCCACCTCGGCCCCGTCGAGGAAGCGGGGCAGGAGCAGCCGGAACAACGAGGCGTCGAAGAGCGCCCGCTGCACCGGCTCGGGGAGCCGGCGCTCCTCCTCGGTGCGCTCGCTCAGGTCCTCGAGGAGCGGGGCCAGCGCGCGGGCCCGCTCGAGGGGCCCGCGCGCATCGTCGCGATCCGTTTAGTCGACTCCGAAGTCGTAGATCTTGCCCGAGCCCGCCCCGAAGCCGGTGGCGAGGATGAAGCCGTACTCGCCGGGCGGGAGCGGAGAGGCCGGCGTCACCTTGTAGAAGCCCCGCGCATCGCGCTCGATGTTGATCGGGATCTTGTCCTCGTTGCGCACCCCCATCTTCTGGGTGCCGCCGAACGGCATGAAGGCGCCGCTGCCGATCTTCAGGTTGCGATCGTCGTTGCTGTCACCGGGCTTGAGTTTCACCAGGGGCGCGTCCGTCGACGAGTACGTGCTGAGGAAGACCGGCTGCTTGTCCTTGATCCGGTACCGAGCCTTCCGTCCCTCCAGCACGACCTCGCTCTTGCTCTGGAAGAACTGCATGTTGGTCTCGAGGTTGGCCGAGGTCGCGAACAGCTCGACGTACTTGTCGTTGACCAACTGGTAGATCACGTCCTGGTTCTTGAGCGCCCCCGCCGCGACCGCGGGGGCCGGCGGGGCGGGCATCGCGGTCGTCGGAGCGGGAGTGGTGGCGGCCGCGGCGGGGGCGGATCCCGCCGACACCATGGCCTCCAGCACCTTGTCCGAGACGCCGGCCTTCTTCAGTCCCACCAGCGAGTCGGTCTTGAGATCGAACTTGCTCGCGGTCCCCTTGATCTTGGCGATGACCACCGCTTCGGGCAGCCCCGCCTTGACCATCTGGATCACGGAATCGTTCGTGAGCACTTCCTGAGCGAGCGTGGTGGCGCCCGGCAGCGTCAGGCTGACGGCGGCCACCAGGACCAGCACCAGCGCGGTACGTATCCTCTTCATGGGCCCTCCTGGGCGACGGGAAAACGGTCGGGACCGGCCGGGACCATCCCGGCGATCACACCGATCGATCACAAACTTAGGGTACTTCGTAAACCCGGTCAATAGCGGGTCAAACCGGCGGCCGCCGGACGAGCGGCCACGCCGCCGGGAGCATCGCCAGGAGCGCCACGACCCCGTTCAGGGCCATGGCGGCGGGGACCCCGATGCCGGTGGCCAGGAAGCCGATCCAGAGCGTGCCGACCGGCTGGGTGCCGATGCAGGCCGAGAGGATACCCATGGCCCGGCCGCGGCTGTCGGGCGGCGCCGCCAGGAGGACCAGGGTGCTCTGCATGGCCGCGAAGCCGGACTCGGCGGCCCCGATCAGCACCAGAATGGCCAGGCACGCCCAGCGCCAGCGCAGCCCCGTGAAGGCCAGCAGCAGGAACGGCGCCACCAGCACGGCCGTCGCGAAGAGCCGGCCGTGCGCGACGAACCCGCGGCGCGACGCGATGGCCAGCGCGCCGAGCAGCGCGCCCAGCCCGTCGGCGGCGACCAGCGCGCCGAGCCATTCCGGGCCCACGCGCAGGACCTCGCGCGCGAAGACCGGCAGCATGTGCTGGTACGGGAAGAAGAGCGTGTTCATCAGCACCGTGATGATCAGCACCGCGCGCACGGTTGGCTCGCGCCAGGCCTCGCGAAAGCCTTCGCCGAGGCTCGAGACGACGGAGGCGGTGTCGCGGCGGCCGCTCGGCCCGCCGATCCGGGCGGGCAGGCCGATGAAGGCGAGCAACCCGAGCGCGTAGAGCACGGCCACCGCCACGTAGCACGGCGCGGGGCCGACGCGCGCGAGCCCGATGCCGGCCAGGACCGGCCCGACCATCTTGGCGACCTGCATCGAGACGGTCTCGAGCGAGACCGCGGTGGCCACGCGGCGCGGTCCCACGAGCGCGTAGAGCGCGGTGCGGCGGGCCGGAAAGTCGATCGCCCAGAGGACCCCGAAGAGCACCTCGAGCCCGACCATCGGCCAGAAGCCGCCGCGCCCGGCCGCGAAGACCGCGGCGAGGACCAGCCCGGTCGCGAGCCCCAGCGCCTGGGTGAAGACGAGCACGCGCCCGCGGTGCCTGCGGTCCGCGAGCAGGCCGGTGAAGGGGCCCAGCAGCATCATCGGCGCGGAGCGGGCGAACGCGGCCACCGCGACCATGAACGGCGAGTCGGTGAGCTGGAAGGCGAGCCAGCCGAGCAGGACCAGGTCCATCCAGCGCGCGCCGCTGACGCAGAGACCGGAGAGCCAGAGCCGGCGATACGGGGCCTCGCGGAGGATCTCGGCGAAGGCGTGGGGCGCGGCCAGGGCGGCCGCCGCGGGAGCGACGCTGCTCACCGCGTAGGGATAGCACAGAAGGCCCGCGGGGCCCAAGCGATCCCGGGCCGGTTGACAGGGCCCGCGATTGCCGGATAATCGGCGCACCTTTACCGGTCCGGCCCCTTTCGAAGGAGGCGTGCCCATGATCCTGCGCGCTCTCGTCCTGATCCTGGTGGCGGCACTCGTCCTCGTTCTCCCGGGGGCCCCGCTGGCGGCACCCGAGGGCCAGCTCACCTGGGCCGTGCACATCTCACTGGCGCCCACCTGGTTCGACCCGGCAGAGACCCCGGGGATGATCACGCCCTACATGGTGCTCTACGCCCTGCACGACGCCCTGGTGAAACCCATGCCGGGGCAGCCACGGGCGCCGGGCCTGGCCGAGTCCTGGTCGGTCTCGAAGGACGGGCTCGTGTACGAGTTCGTGCTCCGCAAGGGCGCGCTCTTCCACAACGGTGACCCGGTCACGTCGGACGACGTGAAGTTCTCGCTCGAGCGCTACCGCGGCACCGCGGTCAAGGCGCTGAAGGACCGCGTGGCCAGCGTGGAGACCCCCGATCCCGGGCGCGTGCGCATCCGGCTCAAGCAGCCATGGCCCGATTTCCTGACCTTCTACACCAACGCCACCGGGGCGGGCTGGATCGTGCCGCGCAAGTACGTGGAGAAGGTGGGCGACGAGGGCTTCAAGAAGGCGCCGGTGGGCGCCGGCCCGTACAAGTTCGTCTCCTTCACGCCCGGCGTCGAGCTGGTGCTGGAGGCCTTCGAGCAGTACTGGCGCAAGAGCCCGACCGTGAAGCGGCTGGTGCTGCGGGTGATCCCGGACGAGGCCACGCGGCTGGCCGCCCTCAAGCGCGG
>CAMLFJ010000397.1 GCA_946479205.1 uncultured bacterium
GACGGCGAGGTGTACGTGCAGATCAACGAGAACGTCCGCGGCCAGGACATCTTCGTGATCCAGCCCACGTGCCCGCCGGTGAACGATCATCTGATGGAGCTGCTCGTGATGATCGACGCGTTCAAGCGCGCGTCCGCCCGGCGGATCACCGCGGTGCTGCCCTACTACGGCTACGGCCGCCAGGACCGCAAGGTGCAGGGCCGGATGCCGATCACCGCCAAGCTGGTGGCCGACCTGCTCACCGCCGCGGGCACCCAGCGGCTGCTCGCGGTGGACCTCCACGCCGGCCAGATCCAGGGATTCTTCGACATCCCGGTCGATCACCTCTTCGCCGCGCCCCCGGTGATCATCGATTACCTGGCGAAGAAGGATCTGAAGGACCCGGTCCTCGTCTCGCCCGACGCGGGCGGCGTGGAGCGCGCGCGGGCGCTCGCCAAGCGGCTCAAGGCGGGCCTCGCCATCATCGACAAGCGGCGCGAGGGCAACAACGTCGCGCAGTTCATGCACCTCATCGGCGACGTCAAGGACAAGGACGTGGTGATCGCCGACGACATGATCGACACCGCGGGCACCCTGATCCAGGCGGTGGACGCGCTCCGGCGCGAGGGGGCGCGGCGCATCCTCGCCTGCGCGGTGCACGGCGTGCTGTCCGGACCGGCGATCGCCCGGATCAAGGAGTCCGTGCTCGAGGAAGTCATCATCACCAACACGATCCCGCTCCCGCCCGAGCGGCAGCTGTCCAAAATGCGCGTTCTCTCGGTCGCCCCGCTGCTCGCGGAGGCGATCCGCCGCATCCACGACGAGGAATCGGTCTCGACCCTCTTCGTGTAGATCAACTTCAGTTCATCAAGGAGTGACAGGTCATGGAAATGCGTGAGTTGACGATCCGGAAGCGCGAGGGCATCGGCAAGGGACCCGCGCGCCGCCTGCGCCGAGCGGGACAGGTACCCGCGACCCTCTACGGCGGCTCGAGCCCGGTGAACGTGGCGGTGACCCCCAAGGACGTGCTGCGCCTCATCCACGGCCACGAGGGCAGCACCCAGCTCTTCCGGGTGACCTTCGAGGGGACCACCGACGCCAAGATGGCGATCATCCGGGACATGCAGTTCGATCCGGTCTCCGAGAGCCTGATCCACGTGGACCTCCAGGAGGTCGCGATGGACCGCGCCATCCAGGTCACGGTGGCCGTCCACCACGTGGGCGAGGCGATCGGCGTCAAGGACACCCAGGGCATCCTCGAGATGGTGCTCCGCGAGGTGCGGGTCTCCTGCCTGCCGGGGAACATCCCGGATTACCTGGAAGCGGACATCACGAACCTGGCGATCCACGACGTGCTGACCGTGAAGGACCTCAAGGTCCCCGAGGGCGTGCGCGTCCTCAACGACCCCAACCAGGCAGTCGTCACGGTGGCCCCGCCGGCGGCCGAGGAGGCGGTGGTGGCCGTGGCGGCGACGACGGAAGTGGCGGCGGCCGAGCCCGAGGTGCTCACCGAGCGCAAGCCCAAGGAAGGGGAAGCAGCCGCCGAGGGCGACGCGAAGGACAAGGGAGAGAAGAAGAAGTAGGTGGCCCAGGCCATCGTCGGCCTGGGGAATCCGGGCCCGGAATACCGCAACACCCGGCACAACGTGGGCCAGCGCGTCGTCGACGCGCTGGCCCATCGCATTCACGTCCGGTTCGAGCGCGACGGCGGCCACGCGGTCGCCCACGGCCGGTGGCAGGGCGAGCCGCTCTATCTGATCAAGCCGGGCAGCTTCATGAACGTCACCGGCGCCCCGGTGGCCCGGCTCGCCCGCAAGCTCCACCTGGGCCCGGCCGACCTGATCATCGTCTTCGACGACCTGGACCTCCCGCTGGGCAAGGTGCGCGTGCGCACCAGCGGCAGCGCGGGCGGCCACAACGGCGTCCGCTCGCTGATCGCGGCCTTCGGGACCGATGAGCTCCGCCGGGTCAAGATCGGCATCGGCCGGCCCGGCCGGCCCGGCGAGGATCGGGACCGCGTCTCCGACCACGTGCTCTCGCCGTTCTTTCCCGAGGAGCAGGAAGCGATCGCGGCGGCCTGCGACGGGGCGGCCGACGAGGCGCTTCGCCTCGTGGAGCGCCGCTGAGGACCGCGCGCCGATGAGCCCCGCGTTCCGGCTCTCCGCGGGCAGCGGCGGCCTCGAGTGGCCGCAGGTGCTGGCGCTCCTCGCCCGCGAGGCGCGGACCCCGATGGGCCGCGAGCTGGCGACCGCCACGCTGCCGCTCACGGATCCCGGCGCGATCCGCCACGCGCTCGACGAGACCCGCCAGGCCCGGGCCGCGCTGGGCCAGACCGGCGTGCCGCCCTGGGAGGGCATCCCGGACGTTCGCCCTACCCTCGAGGCCGCGCGCGTGCCGGGCTCGGTGGCCGAGGCGGCGGACCTGGCCGCGCTGATCCCGCTGCTGGAGGCGGCGGGGCGCCTGCTCGCCTACGGCCGCGCGATCCAGCCGGTGGCGCCCGATCTCGCGGAGGCGCTCGCGGGCTTCCCGCGTCAGACCGAGCTGGCCGATCTGCTCCGGCGCTCGCTCGACGCCGACGGCCAGGTGCGCGACGAGGCGGCGCCCGCGCTGCGCCGCGTGCGCCAGCGCATCCGCGACCTGCGGCGCGATCTGGTCAAGCGGCTCGAGGCCTACTTCGGCGCGCCCAATGCCGACACCACGTTCCAGGAGCGCTACGTCACCGTCCGGCACGGCCGCTACGTGCTGCCGATCCGCGTGGAGGCCAAGGGACGCCTGCGCGGCATCGTGCACGACCGCTCGCAGAGCGGGGCCACGCTCTTCGTGGAGCCGGAGGCGGTGGTGGAGGCGAACAACGACCTCGTGCAGGCCGCGCGCGAGGAGGAGATCGAGATCCTCCGCATCCTGGCCGCGCTGACCGACGCGGTGCGGGCCGCGCTGCCCGAGCTCGACAACCTGGTGGCGGGCATCGGCGGCCTCGACCTGATCTTCGCCCGCGGCGCCCTCGCCGACCGCATGGAAGCCGTCGAGCCCGCGATCGGCGACGAGCGCGACGTGGTCCTGCGCGGCGCCCTCAATCCGCTGCTGCTCGCCCAGCGCTGGAGCTCCGAGACCGCCCAGCCAGTCATCCCCATGGACATCGAGATCGGGAGCGAGCGCCCGGTGCTCGTCATCACCGGCCCCAACGCGGGCGGCAAGACGGTGGCGCTCAAGACCCTGGGCCTGCTCGTGCTGATGGCCCAGTCGGGCTGCCACGTGCCCGCGCGCGACGGAGCGCACCTGCCCGTGTTCTCGCAGTGCTTCGCCATCGTGGGCGACGATCAGAGCGTGGCCGAGAACCTCTCGACGTTCTCCGCCTTCGTCAAGCAGCTCCGCGAGGTGCTCGAGCGCGTGGACGCCCGCTCGCTCGTGCTGCTCGACGAGCTGGGCGCGGGCACCGATCCCGACGACGGGGCCGCGCTGGCCCAGGCGGTGCTGGAGGACCTGGCCGCGCGCGGCGCGGTGGTCGTGGCCTCCACCCACCTCGAGCCGCTCAAGGGCTTCGCCTCCACGCATCCCCGGGCCCGCAACGCCTCGGTGGAGTTCGACCCGGAGCGGCTCGCTCCCACCTTCCGGCTCATCTACGATCGCCCGGGCCAGAGCTACGCCCTGTCCATCGGCGCCCGCCTCGGCCTGCCCGCCGCGCTGATCGAACGGGCCCACGCGCATCGCTCCACCCAGCAGCGGCAGCTCCAGGAGCTCCTGGCCCGCCTCGACGACCGCGATCGCCAGGAGGCGGAGCGCGGCGCGCTGCTCGAGCGTCGCGAGGCGGAGAGCGCGGGGCTGCTCGCGCGGGCCCAGGCCGAGCTCGAGGCGGCGCGGGCGAGCGCGCGCGAGACCATCGCCCGGGCCAAGGCGGAGGCGCAGCGCCTGGTCACCGAGGTGCGGCGGCACGTGAACGAGGAGTGGGACCGGCTCAAGCGCGCGGAGAAGAGCCGGCCGGAGCTGGAGCGCGCGCGCAAGCGTCTGGTGGAAAC
>CAMLFJ010000398.1 GCA_946479205.1 uncultured bacterium
CGCGCTCGGTGAAGCGGCCGGCGTTGACGCCGATGATCACGCCGAAGATCACCAGTACCGCCGCGCCGGCCGCGAAGGTGGCCGGGTGCCGGGTCCAGGACGCGCGCGGAGTCTCGGTCCGCGCGGGGGCCGGCTCCGCGGGCGAGCGGCGCGGCGGCTCAGGGCCCAGCGCATCCAGCTCGGTGATCAGCACGCCGGCACGGGACTCGTAGCGCTCACGGAGGCTCTGGAAGTCGGGATCGGAGAGATGGCCGGCGTCGTGGTCGAACTCGAGCTCGCGCAGCGCGCGGTAGAGCGCGCTCTTCTCCTCTTCCAGCTCGAGGCGGCGGTCGTCGGAGGCGCGCGCGGGCGATGACGGCGTCGCGGCACGGCCGGCGAGCAGGGGCCACAGCACGATCGCGAGCGCGGGCACCACGATCGCCGCGATCAGGGTGATCTGGAGCGCGGTCACGGCTCGCGCTCGGCCATCTCACGATGGATGCGCGCGCGCATTGCCGCGTCCGGCGCGGGGCCGGGGCTCGCGCCGGCGGGCCGGCGGCTCCAGCGCCGCACCAGCAAGAGCACCAGCACCAGGCCTGCGCCGAGCGCCACGAACGGCACCACCCACACCAGCAGGTTGAAGCCCTGACGCGGCGGGGCGAGCAGGATCCAGAGGCCGTACTTCTCCACGAAGTAGGCCTTCACCTGCTCGGGCGAGTCGCCCGCGGCCAGCCGCTCGCGGATGATGCCGCGCATCTGGTTCGCGGTCTCGGACGGCGAGTCGGCCACCGAGAGGCTCTGGCAGACCACGCAGCGGAGCTGGACGCCGATCTCGTGGACGGTCTCCTCGCTGACCGGCGCGGCGGCGAGGGGCGCGGCGGCCGCGAGCGCCGCGACCAGGAGCAGGGTCACCGCCAGCCCGCGGATCATGCGGGCTCCGCCAGCAGTTTCTCGACCTGCTGCTTCATGATCTCGTCGGTGACGCCGCCGACCTGCTTGAAGCGCACCCGACCCGTGCGATCGATGAAGAACGTCTCCGGGACGCCGTAGACGCCATAGTCCACCGAGACGCGGCCCGCCGGGTCGGGCGCGTTCGGGAAGGTGTGGCCGAACTGGGCCAGGAAGCGGCGGGCCGGCTCCTCCTTGTCCTGGATATTGACGCCGATCAGGACGACGTCGCGATCGCGGTAGGCCTGCCAGGCGCGTTCCAGGCTCGGCGCCTCGTCGTAGCAGGCGGGCACGCACCACGACGCCCAGAAGTTGACCACGACGACCTTGCCCCGCAGGGCCTCGAGGCTGACCGGCTTGCCGTCGAAGGTGGTCAGGGCGAAGGGCGCGGCCGGCTTGCCGACCAGCGGCGAGGGGATAATGCGCGGGTCGGTGCGGAAGCCGTAGGCCAGCAGCGCCAGCACCGGGACGACCGCGAGCGGGATCGCCCAGCGCAGCGCGCGCGCGCTCATGCCACCGCCGCGTGGTCCGGCCGCGGGCGCGCCGCGGCGCGCCGGGGCTCGGGCACGATGGCGAGCGCCGCGCCCAGGGTCAGGATCAGGCCGCCGATCCAGAGCCAGGAGACCATCCGGTTGATCTGCACCTTGATGGTGGCGTACGAGCCGTCGCGGGCGAAGTCGCCCAGGACCAGGTAGAGGTCCTCCATGAAGCCCAGGCGATAGTCCACCGCCGCGATCGGGGTCTGCTCCTGCGGGTAGAACTTCTTGGCCGGCGTGAGCACGGTGTAGGGCCCGCGGCGGTCGGAGACCGTGAAGGTGCCGACCACCTTGAAGTGATTGGACTCCTCCACCGGCTGCAGGTCGTCGAAGCGGATCGAGTAGCCGGCCAGCTCCACGGACGCGCCGCGGTTGATCGTGGCCTCGGTCTGGGTGGACCAGGCCTGCGAACCCGCGACGCCCAGGGCGACGACCAGGATGCCCAGGTGGACGATGAAGCCGCCGTAGCGGCGATTCTGGCGGAGCGCGAGGCCCCAGGTGGCGTCGAGCCAGCCGTCGCCGGTGCGTCGGCGGGCGCGGGCCGCGCGCCAGAAGTCGAGCCCGATGGTGGCGGCCACGAACGCCACGAGGCCCATGCAGCCCAGGACGATCAGGTTGCCGACGCCGAGGGCGCGGCAGAGGGCGGCGCCCGCGACCCCGATCACCACCGGCAGCAGGAAGTTGCGGCGCAGGTTCTCGGCGGAGGCACGGCGCCACGCGATCAGCGGGCCCACGCCCATCAGGAAGATCAGGGCCAGGAAGATCGGGATGTTCACCAGGTTGAAGAACGGCGCGCCCACGCTCACCTTCTGGCCCTTGACCGCCTCCGAGAGCAGCGGGAACACGGTGCCGAAGAACACCGTGAAGGCCGCCGCGATCAGGAAGAGGTTGTTCAGCAGGAAGGCGGATTCGCGGGAGAAGATCGAGTCGAGCTCGCTCTGGCCGCGGAGCCGCTCGAGCCGCCAGGCCAGCAGCGAGAAGGCGCCCAGCATCACCAGGGCGAGGAACACGAGGAAGAAGATGCCGATCGAGCCCTGGGTGAAGGCGTGCACGGAGCCGATGATGCCGGAGCGGGTGAGGAACGTGCCGAACAGGGTGAGGCTGAAGGTCAGGATGATCAGGGTGAGGTTCCAGAGCTTCAGCATGCGCCGGCGCTCCTGGATCATCACCGAGTGCAGGAACGCGGTGCCGGTGAGCCACGGCATGAAGGCCGCGTTCTCCACCGGGTCCCACGCCCAGTAGCCGCCCCAGCCCAGCACGTGGTAGCTCCACCAGCCGCCGATCAGGAGGCCGAGCGAGAGGAAGTACCAGGCGATGATGGTCCAGCGCCGGGTGATGGTGATCCACTCGTCGCCGGTGCGGCCCACGATGAGCGCGGCCATCGCGAAGGCGAAGGGCACCGTGAAGCCGGTGAAGCCCAGGTAGAGCGCCACCGGGTGCGTGATCATCCCGGAGTCTTCGAGCAGCGGATTGAGGCCGCGGCCGTCGTCCGGAATCGGGGCGAGGCGCTCGAACGGCGGCGCCGGGACGGTCATCACCAGGAGGAAGAAGGCGGAGATGCCGAGCATCACCGCGAGCGCCCACGGGTAGAGCTGGGGCTGGGTGCGGCGGTAGCGGCCCACCATGATCAGGGTGTAGAGCGAGAGCATCCACGCCCAGAGGATGATGGAGCCCTCGAGCGCGCCCCAGAGCGCGGTGATGCGGTAGTAGAAGGGCGTGCCGCGGTTGGTGTTGTTGGCCACGTAGCGGATCGAGAAGTCGAAGGACAGGAACGCGTAGACCAGCAGCAGCATGCACGCGGTGATCAGGAGCCACACCCCGATGGCCGCGCGCTCCGACGAAGCCTGGAGATCGGGCCGGCCCTTGAGGCCGCTCATGGCGGCGGCGCCGGCGCCGTAGAGCGCCAGCACGAGCGCGGCCACCGTCAGCGCGTAGCCCAGCTCCGGCGTCACGGCTTGGCCTCGCCGCTCCGCAGCGTCTTGAGCAGCTCCTTGTACCCGGCCTGGCTCGCGTCGTGCGGCGCCTTGTACTCCTCCGAGTGCTTGGCCAGGATCGTCGAGGCCTGGAAGTAGCCGTCGCGGCTCCACGTGCCCTCGACCACCGCGCCGCGCGACTCCGCGAAGAGATCGGGCGGCGTGCCGCGATGGCGCACCGGCACCGTGGCCTGGCCGTCCGAGAGGGTGAAGCGCAGGTCGAGGCTCTTGGGATCCCACACGAGCGTGCCGGGCTGGACCATGCCGCCCAGGCGATAGGCCTTGCCGGCCACCGGCGCCGCGCCCAGCTCGCTCGGGGTGACGAAGTACACCACCGACTGGGTGACGCCCGCGTAGACGAGGTAGGCCAGCGCGGCCACGATGACGAGGCCGCCGGCCAGGAACTTCACCTTGCGGCTCATGCGGCTCGCGGCTTCGCGGCCCGGCGCGTGGCGAGCGAGCGGGTCCGGCGCGCCAGGTGGCGCCAGTAGGAGAGCAGCGCGACGGCGGCGATGCCGTACGCGGCGAAGACGTAGCCCCA
>CAMLFJ010000399.1 GCA_946479205.1 uncultured bacterium
CGCGAAGTCGAGAGTGAGCGCCTCGTTGACATAGACCGGCGTGAAGGGGCCCTGCGCCTGCTGCCAGGGAACGCCGAGCAGCCCGGCGAGTGCGCCGGCCATTGCGATCGGGTCGCGAGACGGAACGATCAGGTGGTCGAGATGAATGGGCATCGGTCACCTCCCGAGGCGGCCCAGGGCGCGGGCCGCGAGGCGGTCCTTCTTGCTGAGCCGGCGCGGGTTGCCCTTCTTGGTCCGCGGCCGGCTCGCATCGTCGTCGTCCTTGTCCGGTCCCCCGGCCGAAGCGGGATCCGGGCCGCTCGTGCGGTCCGGTTCTCGCACGCGGGACAGGAACTGGCCGGCGGTGATCGCGATGGCGTGGGCGCGGGCGGCCGCCTGCCGCACCTCGCGGTCGCTGGAGACGACGACGGCCCCCGCGGTGGCCATGCGCGCCAGCACGCGGTCGGCCGTCTCCCGTGCGCTGGAGAAGACCACGTGAACCCCGGCGCCACCGCCGCCGGCGCCGCCCTCGCGGTTGCCGTCGAAGACGACGGTGAATCGGTCGCCCGAGGCGCGCGCCGCCGTCGAGAGAAGACGGCAGAGCGCCCGGCGCCCGGCCTCCAGGCTCTCCCGCTCGCGGTCGGCGAGCTCGGGCGCCTGGCGGATCACGTTGTAGCCGTCCACCAGCCAGTGCACGTCGTCTCCCGGCGGCGCTAGTGGGTCCCGGCCAGGTTGTAGAGCCGCGCGCAGTTGTCCCAGAGGATCTTCGACTTCGACTTGTCGCTGACGCCCTCCAGGCGCACGAACTCCTCGATCGCGGTCGGGAAGAGGCCGTCCGAGTGCGGGTAGTCGGTCGAGACCACGATGTTGTCGTCGCCGATCGCCTCGATGACCTGGCGGAGCGGCTTCTCGTCGGCGTCGGTGGCGATGACGCACTGGCGGAAGAAGTACTGGCTGGGCGTGTGCGCGATCTGGATCTCCGAGCCGGGCCCGAACTTCTCCCACGCCTCGTCGAGGCGCCAGAGATACCAGGGGAGCCAGCCGCACGTGCCTTCGAGGAAGGCGCAGCGCAGGCCCGGATGCCGCTCGAGGACGCCGCCGGCCGCCATGCTGCCGAAGGCCATCATCAGCTCGATGGGGTTGCGGCCGGCCTGGCCGATGACGCGGCCGTTCGGGGTGTCGAGGTAACGCCGCGCGATGTCGTCGCGGAGCGACGACTGCCCGGTCGGATGGAAGCCGACCGGCACGCCGAGCTCCTCGATGGCCGCCCACAGGGGCTCCATCTCCGGGTCGTGGACGTGACGGCCGTTGACCGGATTCGGGTTGCCGATGACCGCGACCGCGCCGAGCCGGCGCACCGCGCGCCGGGCCTCCTCGATCGCGCCGGGCACGTCGTGGAACGCCACCTGGGCCGCGAACTTGAGGCGCGCGGGCTCGTGCTGGCAGTAGTCGTGGGTCCAGTCGTTGTGGGCGCGGGCCAGCGCGGAGGCCACCGCCGGGTCGAGCTCGTCGTGCATGAGCACCTGCCGCCCGCGCGTGCCGTAGAGGACGGCCACGTCGATGCCCTCGATGTCCATGGCCTGGACGTGGGACTCCGCGTCGTACCCGCGCGCGTGCGCGATCTCGTAGTGCGGCGAGCGCGCGAAGGCGCGCTGGTGGAGATCCTTGCCCACCACCGCGGTGCGCGCGCGCTTGGACATCTCGCCGAGCTCGAGATCGCCGATCTTGATGACCGGCTGGTTCGGCGAGTTCTCGCTGGACCGGAGAAACTGCGGCGCGAACGGCCTGAACCGGGCGTCGAGATAGCGCTCCCAGAGACCGTCGGGCTCCATCGTGTGGAGGTCCGAGTCCATGACCTTGAAGCCGTTCTTCATCGCGGGGCCCTCCTCGTGCGTCCGAGGATCAGCCCGGAGCGCGGCGCCGTCAAGGGGGAACTCGCCGGTTCCATCGGACCACGTAGACGACCACCCCGGCGGCCAGCCCCACGAGCACGGCGAGGGCGGCCCAGCGCTCCACCCGGTGCACGTCGGCCAGGATGGCGTAGATCTGGTCCGTGAAGAAGTAGGCGAGCCCGAAGACGAACGGGACGCTCACCGCGGCCGCCCCCGCGTCGGCCACGAGGAACTTCCAGAACGGCACCCGCGCGATGCCCGCGGTCAGGAACGCGGCCGCCCGGAGCCCCGCGACGTGGCGCGCCGTGGCGACCGTCTTCATCGCGTGCTCGCGGTACGCGGTGACGAGCGTGTCCTCGCGCGCCGGGGTCAGGACCCATCGGACGACGCGCCAGGCGAGGACGTGCTCGCCCCAGTGCCGGCCGACCCAGTAGAGCACCACGTCGCCGGACAGGACCCCGAGCAGGCATATCGGCAGCGCCAGCCACCACCGCGCGAGCCCTTCGTGGCTGAGGATGCCGGCGGCGACGATCGGCATCTCCTCCGGGATCGGCACCCCCAGGCTGCCGAGCAGCAGGGTGACCAGGATGCCGGTGTAGGTGGACCGGGCGAGGAGCTCCTGGAGGATGAGCATCGGCCGTGCGGCTAGCGTAACACTGGGTTTGTGGGGGGCGTTGTGGCACACTCCGTCCGACCACCATGCGCGACCCGGACGCGTTGATCTCGACCGACGACCTGGCCGCCCGGCTCGGGCAGCCCGGGCTCCGCGTCTACGACTGCACGACCTATCTCGAACCGCCCGATCCCGGCTCGGAGGACCCCTACAAGGTGGTGTCGGGCCTGAAGACCTTCGTCGCCGGGCATGTCCCGGGAGCCGACTTCCTTGACCTGGAGGGGGAGCTCTCCGCGACCGACACGAAGCTCAAGTTCATGATGCCGCCGCCCGCGCACCTGGCGCGCGCCTTCGGCGGGCACGGCCTCGGCGACGGCGCCCGCGTCGTCCTCTACAGCATCGGCTCCATGATGTGGGCCACCCGGGTCTGGTGGATGCTCCGCGCGCTCGGCTTCGACGGCGCGGCGGTGCTCGACGGCGGCTTCGACCGGTGGCAGGCGGAGGGCCGCGCGATCGAGACGGGCGCGCCGAAGGGCTATCCGCCGTCGACGTTCACACCCCGCCCACGCCCGGGGCAATTCGTCGACAAGACCGCGGTGCGCGCCGCGATCGGCGCTCCCGGCACGGTCACCGTGAATGCCCTCCGCCCGCAGTCCTTCCAGGGTCTGGAGCCGTCGCCCTACGGCCGGCCGGGTCGCGTGCCGGGATCGGTCAACGTTCCTTCGGCGACCCTGATCGATCCCGCGAGCAAGCGCTTCGTCTCACCCGCCGAGGCGCTGGCCACGTTTACCGCCGCCGGCATCTCCCCGGACAAGCACGTGATCGCCTACTGCGGGGGCGGCATCTCTGCCACCATCGACCTCTTCCTGCTGCACCAGCTCGGCTTCGACGACCTCACGCTCTACGACGGCTCGATGGGCGAGTGGGCGAAGGACCCGAGTCTGCCGATCGAGACCGACCAGCGCTAGCGGCGCTTGAAGGCCGGCATCACCTGCGCCGAGAAGCGCTCGAGCTGCTCGAGGATCACCGCCTGCGGCGTGCCGACCGGTTGGCCCACGTTGACGACCTCGAGGCCGGGGTACTTGTGCTGGATCTCCATGAGCTGCTCGGTGATCTGCTCCGGCGGCCCGATCAGCCATGAGCCCGCCTTGACCGCATTGCGCAGGGTCGGCAGGTTGGCCTGACGCACCCGCTTCGGGTCAGCCACCGCGTCGATCTGCTCGGGGGTGAGGCCGGGCACGAAGCCGAGCGGGGCGAACATCTTGATGTTCTCCTCGAAGAAGGGCGTGGCCTCCTTGATGCCCTGCTCGACGCTGTCCGCGATGTGGAACGAGAACCCGATGCAGAGCCCCTCGCCCAGCTCGCCCTCCCGTCCCGCGCGGGCGCGGGCCTCGCGGAAGGCCGTGACCACCTTCTCGTTGGCCCCGCCGGGCGCCGCGCCGCCGCCGATGATGCCCCGGATGTCGTGCTTGGCCATGAAGTCGAG
>CAMLFJ010000400.1 GCA_946479205.1 uncultured bacterium
GCCGGGGATCTGGTGCCGGCGGACGGCCGGCTCCTCACGACCCGGGACCTGTTCGTCAACGAAGCAGCGCTCACCGGCGAGTCGCTGCCCCGCGAGAAACAGGCGGCCGCCGGCGCCCTGGCGGCCGGCGGGCTCGGGGAGGCGGTGACCGCCGTTTTCCGGGGCACCTCGGTGATCAGCGGCCTGGGGGCAGCGGTCGTGGTGGCCACCGGGCCGGCCACCGAGTTCGGACGGGTGGCCACGAGCCTCGTCGCGCGGCCCCCGGAGACCGAGTTCGAGCGGGGCACGCGTCGGTTCGGGTTCCTGATCCTGCAGGTCGTCATCTTCCTCGTGCTGTTCGTGTTCCTGGTCAACGCCCTGCTGAAGCGCGATCTGCTGGAGACGTTCCTGTTCTCGGTGGCGCTGGCGGTGGGGCTCACGCCCGAGCTGCTCCCCATGATCGTGTCGGTCACGTTGGCCAGCGGGGCGGTGCGCATGGCGGGGAAGAAGGTCATCGTCAAGCAGCTCGCCGCCATCGAGAACTTCGGCAGCATGGACATCCTGTGCAGCGACAAGACGGGCACGCTCACGCACGGCGAGATCACGGTGGATCGCCACCTGAACATCAAGGGGGAGAACGACGAGGCGGTGATCCGGCTGGCCGCGCTGAACAGCGTGTACCAGACCGGCCTGCGCAGCCCCATGGACGACGCGATCCTCAAGCACGAGCACGCGGCGGTCGCCCAGCACCGGCGGGTGGACGAGATTCCCTTCGATATCCAGCGCCGGCGGGTATCGGTGGTCGTTCAGGACGATGGCCGACGGCTTCTCATCACGAAGGGGGCCCCCGAAAGCGTGCTGCCCGCCTGCACCGCCCTGGAGGTGGCGGGCACGGCCGCGCCGCTCGACGCGTCAGCACGGGCCAGCGCCGACGCGCTCTTTCGCCGGCTCAGCGCCGACGGCTATCGGGCGCTGGCGGTCGCCTATCGCCCGGTCGGAGACCAGGCTGCCTACTCCGTGGCCGACGAGCGCGAGCTGATCTTCGTCGGCTTCGCCGCCTTCCTCGACCCGCCGCACGAGGGCGTGGCCGAGACCCTGCGCACGCTCCGGGCGGATGGGATCGAGGTCAAGATCATCACCGGCGACAACGAGCTGGTCACCCGGAAGATCTGCCAGGAGGTCGGGCTGGACTCGGGCGCGATCGTGCTCGGCGAGGAGGTCGAACGCATGTCGGACCCCGCGCTCGGCGCGGTGGCCGAGCGGACCACGGTGTTCGCTCGCGTCTCCCCGATCCAGAAGAACCGCATCGTTCGCGCCCTCCACGCCCGCGGCCACGTGGTGGGCTGCCTGGGAGACGGCATCAACGACGCCCCCGCGCTGCGATCGGCGGACGTCGGCATCTCCGTCCAGGGCGCGGTGGACGTGGCGCGGGATGCCGCCGACATCATCCTGCTCGAGAAGCGGCTCTCGGTGCTCCACGACGGCGTCGTCGAGGGGCGCCGGAGCTTCGGCAACATCATGAAGTACGTGCTGATGGGCACCAGCTCCAACTTCGGCAACATGCTGAGCATGGCGGCGGCCTCGCTCTTCCTGCCCTTCCTCCCGATGCTGCCCCTGCAGATCCTGCTCAACAACTTCCTGTACGACCTGGCCCAGGCGCCGATCCCGTCCGATCGGGTGGACGGCGCCTACATGCGGAAGCCCAAGCGATGGGATATCGGCTTCATCCGGCGGTACATGCTGCTGACCGGCCCGCTGTCCTCGGTGTTCGATTTCGCCACGTTCGCGGTGATGCTCTGGGTGTTCGAGGCCGGACCGACGCTCTTCCGCACGGGATGGTTCGTGGAGTCGTTGGCCACGCAGACCCTCGTGATCTTCGTGATCCGGACGGCCGGGCCGCCCTGGCGCAGCCGCCCCAGCCGTGGGCTGGCCTGGGGCGTGAGCGCCTGCGCGGCCGCCGGGGCGCTCCTGCCGTTCACGCCGCTGGCCCCCTGGCTCGGCTTCACCCCGCTGCCGCCGCTCTTCTTCGCGTTCCTCCTCGTCATGGTGATCGCGTATCTGGGCCTGATGGAGATGGTGAAGCGCTGGTTCTACCGGCGCTACCCGATGTGATGTGTGACCCAGGTCACGGACCGCGCGCGTGGCAGGGGCTACAGTGGAAACACTCGATCCAACCCCGGAGGACATCATGTTCAGAGCCGCCACGATCGCATTGAGCCTGGGCCTCGGAGCCCTGCTGATCCCGCTGCCACTTCTCGCCCAGAGCCCGCCCGCCACTCCGGCGCCGGGCCATCAGATGGGGCACCCGCCGGGCCATCACATGCCCGGGCACCACCCGTCCGCGTCGACCGCCGGTGCGCCGGCGCTGCCCGGCCAGGATGCATTCGGAGCCATCGCCGAGGTCGTGCGGCTGCTGGAAGCCGACCCGGGCACCGACTGGAGCCGGGTGGATCTCGAGCGGCTGCGCCAGCACCTCATCGACATGAACGAGGTGATTCTGCGCTCCGCGGTCACGGCGAGCTCGATCCCCGCTGGCCTCGCGATGGAGATCACCGGCCCGGCGAGGACCGAGCAGGCAATCCGCGCCATGGTCGCACCACACGCGGAAGAGCTAGATCGCATGCCCGAATGGACGGCCCGGACCGAGCCGATTGCGGGTGGCCTCCGCCTCACGGTGGCGGCGCGGACGCCCGAAGACGCCAAGACGGTTGCACGGATTCGCGGCCTGGGCTTCGCCGGGCTCCTGGTGCAGGGGGGCCATCACGGCCCGCACCACCTGGCCATGGCGAAGGGAGAGGCGCCGCCGGGCCACCGTCACTGATGAGAGCTGAGGCGCGTATTGAGGCGCCCGCGCCCCAACCGGGAGCCGTCGCCTCAGTCGGCCAGCGGCGCCCGCGTCCAACCTGGCGTTTCTTCTCGCCGGATCAGTGGCACTTGCCTTGCAATTTGCGACTTGCATGACGACTCAACTGGACGCGAAGCTGATCGACGAGTTCCGCCGTCGGCTCCTCGAGACTCGCAAGACGCTGCTCCGGACTGTCACGGCCACCGAGGAGGAGATGGCGGCGCTCGAGGCTCCCAGGCCGGGCGACTGGATGGACCGGGCCGCCACAGCTTCCACCACCTCGCTGGTCTCGCGTCTGGCCGGTCAGGACAAGCGCGAGCTGGACGAGGTCGCCGAGGCGCTGCGCCGACTGGGTTCGGGGGCCTACGGCATGTGTGAATCGTGCGGGAAGGCCATTCCGCTGCCGCGTCTTCGGGCCATGCCCGCCGCGCGGTTTTGCCTTGCCTGTCAGAAAGCGGAGGAGATGGTTCCATGATGGTCCGCGTCGTCTTGCTCCTCTCGGTGGTGGTGCTCCTGGCATCGTATGCGCCGGCGCAGGACAGCTCCGGATTGGTTGGCCAGGGTCGAATGGTCTTCCACGATCAGGGCTGCTACGGCTGTCACACCGCCGAGAAGGCGGGCACCCCCATCGGGCCCGACCTGTCCCGCATCGGCGCAAAGCGCGATCAGACCTACCTCGGTCGCTGGCTGCGTGATCCGTCCTCGCAGCGTCCCGCTCATATGCCGAAGCTCCAGCTCACCGAGGGTGAGGTCCAGGCCCTGGCCGCCTACCTAGGATCCCTGCGGTGACACGCCGAGCCTCCGCGCGCGCGCCCCGAGACCACTCCGGCGGATCCTCCATGCGACGGATTTCTCGCCCGCCTCGCGTCCCGCGTTCCGGATGGCGCTAGGATTGGCGCGGAGCGCGCGCGCGACACTGCTGCTGCTTCACGTGCTCACCCCGCCGTCGCCGTTCGCGCCGCCCGGCGGGAAGATCCCGTCCAGTTACGTGGTGCTCATCGACGCCGCCCGGCGGGACGCCCGTCGCCGGCTCGCCAAGCTGCTGGAATACGCCCGGGCGGCGGGCGCCCACGCGCGGGCGAGGCTCGTGGCGGGAGGCCCCGCGGCCGAGATCCTGAAGGTCGGTCGTGGCTGGC
>CAMLFJ010000401.1 GCA_946479205.1 uncultured bacterium
GCTTGAGCACCGGCCGGATCGCCTCGCGCGAGGCCGAGGTGATGCCGGCGTGCACGACCGCCACCCGCTCCTTGGTGGCCGCCTCGGTGGCGAACTGGGTGTAGAGCTGGATGTTGGACTGCGCGTCGTAGCTGATGAGCTTCAGCTGCTTGCCCAGCAGTCCTCCCGCCGCGTTGATCTCCTCGACCGCGAAGGTCAAGCAGTCGACCATCGGCCGCCCGTAGATGTCGAGGCCTCCCGAGAGGTCGTGGATGCCCGCCACCTTGATGACGTTGGCCTGGGCGGAGGCGCGCCGCATGATGCTCGGCGCGAGCGCGAGCCCGCCGATCGTTGCGCCCGCAGCCTTGAGAAACTTCCGACGGTCGGTCTTCATAAAGAATGCCTCCCAGCGAGAGTTGTGAGCTTCGCGTGGTCGCGCCGCGCGGCCGAGTATAGTCCTCGGCGATTCGGCCCGTCAAGGACGCGACGCGAAGCGTGCCGCACACCCGCGAGCGCCTTCCGCGAGGCATCCGCCTCCCCTCGGGCGCTTGACACTCTCGCGAGACGCGCCCTATCATTCGCGCGCAATGGATCTCGCCGCCATCCTGATGATCGAGGTGTTGAGCGGCATCGCGGGCCTCGCCCTCATCAGCATCGGGCTCGCGGTCATCTTCGGCATGATGCGGGTCATCAACCTCGCCCACGGCGAGTTCCTCATGCTCGGCGGCTACGCGGCGATCGTGGCCACCAATCACGGCGTGAACATCTGGATCGCGATGCTGGTGGTGGCGCCGCTCGTGGTCGGGGTCATCGGGGTGATCGCGGAGCGGGCCATCATTCGCTTCCTCTACGGCCGCATGATCGACACGCTTCTCGCGACCTGGGGCCTGAGCCTGTTCTTCATCGGCCTCGTCACCACGATCTTCGGCACCTCGGTGGCCGGCATTCGGGCGCCCCTCGGGAGCGTCGCGATCGGCCGTTACAACATCAGCGTGTACCGGCTGGTCCTCATCGTCGTCACCGCGGCGATCCTCGGCATCATCTTCCTCGTGCTCCGCCGGACGCGGCTCGGATTGATCGCGCGCGGCACCATGGAGAATCCGGACATGGCCGCCGCGCTCGGGGTCAGCCCGCCCCGCGTCTACGCGATGACCTTCGGGATCGGGGCCGCGCTCAGCGGCCTGGCCGGAGGCCTTCTCGCCCCGATCTCGGGCGTCCTCCCGACGGTGGGCGCGGCCTACGTGGCGAAGGCGTTCATCACCGTCATCAGCGGCGGCACCGCTATCCTGGCCGGGACCGCGGCCGCGGCCGGCCTCTTCGGGTCCGTGAACCAGCTCCTGACCTACTTCACCACGCCGGTGATCGGCGAAGCCGGCCTCCTCGCCGCCGCGATTCTCCTCTTGCGCGTGCTCCCCCACGGCATCACCGGCCGGTGGTTCCGGGGCAGCCTGTGAGCCGGCGTCTCCCGCATCCGGGGATCGTCGCGACCACCGCCGCGATGGTCGCGGTCGCCCTCGCGGTGCCCCGGGTCGTCGACGAATTCGAGCTGCTGCAGCTGACCGTCTTCGCGGCCCTCTGTATCCTCGCGCTCAGCCTGGGGGTGGTCTGGGGCTACGGGGGCATCCTCTGCTTCGGCCAATCCGCGTTCTTCGGACTCGGGGCCTACGCGTACGCGGTGACCGCCATCAACCTCGGCGAGAGCACCGGCGCGGTCGTCCTCGCGGTGGTGGTTCCCGCCGCCTTTGCCGCGTCCCTCGGGTACTTCATGTTCTATGGTCGCCTGAGCGACGTCTACCTGGGGGTCATCACCCTCAGCGTGACGCTCATCTTCTTCAATCTCATGAACAGCACCGCGGGTGACGCCTACCGCATCGGCAAGGCCCGGCTCAACGGGTTCAACGGGATGCCGTCGCTGCCGACCCTGAACCTTCCCGGCGACCCGGGTCGGGTCCTGGATCCGACCGAGATGTTCTACCTGGTCATGGCCCTCCTCGTGATCGTGTACCTCGGCCTGCACGCGCTGATGGCCAGCCATTTCGGGCGCGTGGTGGTCGCCATCCGGGAGAACGAGACGCGGTGCGAGCTGCTCGGTTACGACGTGCGGCTGCACAAGCTCCTCATCTTCACGGTCGGCGGGGGCATCGCGGGGCTGGCCGGCTGTCTCTTCGCGAACTGGGGGGCGTTCGTGAGCCCCACCGTTTTCAGTCTGGCCATGACGTCGCAGATCATCATCTGGGTCATCGTCGGCGGCCTGGGAACCCTCCTCGGCCCCATCATCGGCTGCCTGATCATGCAGTACCTCACCACCACGTTCGGCACCCAGCAGGTCGCGAACACGAACCTGATCTTCGGCATCATCTTCCTCGTCTTCGTCCTCCTGGTGCCGCGCGGCCTCGTGCCCACGCTGGCCCGGCTGGGCGCGCGGGCCTTCCGTCCGCCGCGGGCCCGCAACCTCACATGACGGGAGCGGTGCTCGAGACCGTCGACCTCTCGATCCGGTTCGGCGGTGTCGAGGCGGTGCGGAGCGTGAACTTCACCCTGGCCGAGCGCGAGCTTCGGTGTCTCATCGGCCCGAACGGCGCCGGCAAGAGCACGCTCTTCAAGCTCCTCACCGGACAGCTCACCCCGACCGCCGGGCGCATTCTGTTCCAGGGGCACGACATCACCGGGGCCCACACCCACGCCATCGCGCGCCGGGGCATCGGCATCAAGACCCAGGTGCCGAGTCTCTTCAATGCGCTGACCGTCCGGGAGCATCTCTGGCTCTCGGCCCGCCGCACCAACCGGGCGGCCCGGGCGCGCGAGATCGTCGACGAGACCCTGGAGCGGATCGGGCTGACCTCGCTCGCCGGCTCGGTGGTCGGGCAGCTCTCCCACGGACTGCGGCAGTGGGTGGAGCTCGGCACGGTGCTGGCCGGGAACCCCACCCTGATCCTGCTCGACGAGCCGGCCGCGGGCATGACCCACGACGAGGTCGCGCGCACCGCCGAGCTGGTCCGCGACATCAACCGCACCCACGCGCTCATCGTGGTCGAGCACGACATGCAGTTCGTCAAGATGATCGCCCGGACCGTCACCGTCATGCATCAGGGGGCGGTCCTTCTCGAGGACAGCATGGACCGGATCCTCAAGGACAGCACGGTGCGGGACGTCTACCTCGGCAAGCACGGCGGGCGCTGAGCGATGCGGCTGAGCGTCACCGATCTCCACGCTCAGTACGGCCGCATTCCCATTCTCAACGGGGTGCAGCTGGACGTCGCCTCGGGGGAGTTCGTCGGGGTCCTCGGGCACAACGGAATGGGCAAGACGACGCTGCTCAAGACGCTCATGGGCTTCGTGCCCGCGCGGCGGGGCCGCGTGGTCTTCGACGGGACGGACATCACCCACGAGCCCCCGTACGCGCGAGCCCGGCGGGGGCTCGGATACGTGCCCCAGGGCCGGGACATCTTCCCCGGACTCAGCGTTCGCGACAACCTGCGGATGGGCTTCGCGGGCCGCGGGGCCGAGGAACGGATCGACTCGATTCTCGAGACGTTTCCCCGCCTGAGTCCCCTGCTGGACCGGCGCGGGGGAGCGCTGAGCGGTGGAGAGCAGCAGCTCCTGGCCATCGCCCGGTGTCTCGCGGGCAACCCCAAGCTCATCCTCTTCGACGAGCCGACCGAGGGAATCCAGCCGTCGATCATCGAGGAGCTGGTCGTCGTCCTGCAGCACCTTCACCAGACGCAGGGGCTCACCATCCTCCTCGTCGAGCAGAACCTGGAGTTCATCGCCGCGCTGTCGAAGCGGGTCCTGCTCATCCAGAAGGGCACCATCCTGCGCGAGCTTCCCCCCGCCGAGCTCCTTCAGGCCGACGTCCTGAACGAGTTCGTGGGCATCACCTCCCCCGACGAGCCCTGACCCCCGTGGGGCCCCCACCTCCCTGAAGCCCAGCTAGCGGCGCCGGGCCGGAGTGAGCTCGGCGGAGAGGAGATCGAGGAAGGT
>CAMLFJ010000402.1 GCA_946479205.1 uncultured bacterium
GAGGTCTACACCAAGTACATCATCACCGACATCTTCGCGAAGGCGGTCCAGGGCATGTCGCCCGAGGACGCGGTGAAGTGGGGGGAGTCGGAGCTGAAGAAGGTCTACGAAGGCTGAGCGCGGCGCGGCCGCCGGCGCCCCCCGCGCGATCTAGAAGATCGCGAGTGGGTGCGCCGGCGCGCCGGTGGCGCCGACCAGGCGCAGCGGGGTCGCGGTGAACAGGAACTCGTTGCGCCCTTCCTCGGCGCACGCCTTGGCCAGGCGCTCGGGGTCCGAGTTGTCGATCAGGGCCAGGCCCAGGAACGGGATGGCCAGGTGCGCCGACATGCCGAAGCCCGGGTAGCGGCTGGGGCGCTCGTCCATCATGTCCCACGAGATGCCCGCGATGTCCTTCGCGCGGAACCACTCGAGACAGGAGAGGTGCAGGCCCGGGTGCTCCGAGATGCGGGGCTTCCAGTCCGGGTTCTCGAGCCGGAACTTCTCGTCGCCGCTCCGGACCACCACCACGTCGCCCGGCTCCACCTTCACCCCCGCGCGCCGCTCCGCCTCATCCAGCTCGCGCGGCGTCACCGGATGGCCCACCGTGACGTAGCCCTCCTTGCGCCCGGCCGCGATATCCAGGAAGACGCCGCGGGTGGTGATCCCCCGTTCGAAGATCGGGTCGATCGGGCACCAGAGCGCGCCCTCGACGGTGAGGCTGTCCGCGAACGACCGGCCGTTGTAGAGCTCGCCGTCCCAGCCCACGTGGCAGAGCGCGTCCACGTGGGTGATCCAGAAGCCGTGGTAGACCATGTCGAAGCGGTCGAGCACCACGTCCACCCGCTCGCGCTTGGACGGAAACGTCATGTGGTACATGTACACGGGCCGCGGGATCACGTCGCGCGCGAGCGACACGGTGCGGCCCTTCTTGATGAGCCGCTGGGCCTGCGCCTGCTTGGCCGGGGTGATCAGGTTCACGGTGCCGAGCTGATCGTCGTGGCCCCAGCGGCCCCAGTTGTTCAGCTCCTTGAAGTAGCCCTCGACGCGGTCACGGCTGGGCAGGGGGGCGTCGGCCATCGGACGGATCCTTTCCTGGCGGCTAGCGGCGCGCGCCCGCGCGGAAGCCGAGCGCCGACGACGCGATGAACAGCAGAAGGACCGGCTCCCGGAGCGAGGCCACCCCGGCCGACAGGACGACACCGACCGCGAACGCGGCCCAGAGCCCCCACCAGGCGAGGGCCGCGCGCCGGGTCAGGGCCAGCGCGAGCGCCCCGCCCAGCAGGGCGCCGAGCGCCACCGCGAAGAGGAGCGCGCCGGCCCGGTACCCCATCGGGGGCGCGGCGAAGGGATCCGTGAAGGCCGCGAGACGCGACCTGGTGCCCCAGACCGCGGAGGCCAGGAGCGACCAGGCCAGGGCGGCGAGCTGCGGCGCCACGAGCCCGGCCAGACCGGCCAGCATCGCGTCGCGGATCCCGCGCCCGGGCAGGCCGGCCACGGCCTGGGTCGTCATGGCCGAGAAGGTAACACGATCCCCGGAGGGTCGCGACCATCGGTGACGCGGAGATCACGTTTCGATGACGGACTGGCGACGAATGCGCCGGCTGTGGTAGGGTCCGCCCTGCCCCGGGGCCGCCGGGGAACACGCATGCCGAGCTCGAGCCTACGCCAGGTCCTCGACCAGATGTCCCTCCTCGTGCAGGCCCTCCGGGCGCACGAGGCCGGGGCCCGCGCGGGCCAGGACGCCGAGCATGTCCACGAGATGCGGGTCGCGGTCCGCCGCCTCCGGGCCATCCTGCGCGCGAGCCGGGCCCTGTTCGACGACCGGTGGGTGGAACGGTTGCGGAGCGAGCTGGACTGGCTCGGCGCCGCCCTCGGGCTCGTCCGCGACCTCGACGTGCTCCACGCCTATCTGCAGCCCCGGCTGGCCGCGCTCGAGGGCGCGGAGCACCGGGCGGGCCAGCGGGTGCTCCGCCGCCTCGCGGCGGACCAGACCCGCGCGCGGGCCGGCCTCAACGAGGCGCTCGACAGCCCGCGCTATCCGCGCATCCTGGAGCAGCTCGAGACCTTCCTGACCCGGCCGCCCGCGTCGGCGACGGACGTCTCCCTCCCCGACGTCGCGGCGACGGAGTGGAAGCGGCTCCGCAAGGCGGTCCAGAAGCTCCCCGGCCGCCCGAGCGTGGACGAGCTCCACGCGGTCCGCATCAAGGTCAAGCGCGCCCGCTTCGCGGCCGAGCTGGCGCGCGCGGCTGCGGGGGAGCGCGGCAAGCGATTCATCCACCAGGCCAAGAAGCTGCAAGACATCCTTGGCGATCTGCAGGACGCTGTGGTAATCGAACAGTATCTGCACGATGCCATCGATCGCACGGAGCCCGCGCAGGCCCTCGGCCGGGACCTCGTCAAGCGGCAGCGCAAGCGCCGGAAGAAGGCCCGGGCCGCCTTCTTCGAGGAGTGGCCGAAGCTCAAGCGCCGCGGCCGAGAGGCGTGGATCGCCTGACGGGCGCTCGTGAAGCTGCTGCTCATCCGGCACGCCCCCGCGGTCCGCAACGGGTCGGTCGGCATTCGTGACGGCGAGCGGCCGCTGACCCCTCGGGGCCGCGCGCGCTTTCGCGTCGCGGCCCGCGGGCTGGCCCGCATCGCCGAGCGCCCCGACGTCCTGCTGACGAGCCCGCTGGTCCGCGCGCGCGCCACCGCCGAGATCGCGGCGGCCGCCTTCAGGAAGGTGACGCCGCGCGTCGAGCCGGCGCTGGGCCAGGAGAACCTGGACGTGGTGGTGGCCGCGCTGAAGAAGTGCCCGCGCGACGCGACGGTCGCGGTGGTCGGCCACGAGCCCACCCTCTCGCGCCTGCTCGCGCGGATGCTCGGCGTGCACCAGGACGACGACCGCTTCGCCTTCAAGAAGGGGGGCGCCGCGCTCCTCGATCTCCCCCACGGGCCGGCGGCCGCCGGCCAGCTTCGCTGGTTCGTCAAGCCGCGAATCCTGCGCTCGCTCGGCGACGCGTAGCCTCCCGCCCATCATGCCCGGACGCACGAAGGGCCGCCCGCGCACGGATCTCGTCGCGATCGTGGACCTGGGCTCCGCCGCGGTGCGCTTCATCATCGCGCGCATCCGGCCGAGCGCCCGCTACGACGTCGTGGTCGAGGAGCGCGTGCCCACCCGGCTCGGTGGCGGGGCCCCCGGCACGCTGCCCGCGCGCGCCATCACCAAGACCCTCCGGGCGGTGCACCGCTTCTTCGCGCGTTACTCGCCGCAGCGTCGCGAGGGACCGCGCGTCGTCGCCATCGCGACCTCGGCGGTGCGGGACGCGCTCAACCGCGAGCGCCTCCTCGATCCCCTGCGGCGCGACGAGGGCATCGAGGTCCGCATCCTGAGCGCCCGCGACGAGGCGCGGCTGGGCGTGGCCGCCGCGCGCGCGAGCCTCTCGTTCAGCGACGCGCTGGTGGCGGATTTGGGCGGCGCGAGCCTGCAGCTCAGCCAGGTTCGGGGCGGGCGGATCGTCTCGATGGCGAGCCTGCCCCTGGGCGCGGTGCGCACCACCCACCAGTTCCTGCGCCACGATCCGCCGACCCGGCAGGAGCTGCGGGTGTTCCGCGACGTGATCCGCGACCGGCTGCGCCCGGCCCTGCCCGCGGCCGGGCGCGGCGGGCAGCTGATCGGCCTCGGAGGCACCATGCGGACCCTCGCGAGCATCTACCTGCGGGCGACGCCGGGCGAACGCAAGCATCGCAACGGGCTCGTGCTCCACCAGTCCGACGTCACCGCGATCCGCGAGCGGCTCGAGGCCCTCTCGGCCCGGCGGCGCCGGAAGATCCGCGGGCTCCGGAGCGAGCGCGCCGACATCATCCTGGCCGGGGCCATGGTGGTGGAAGACGTGATGGTCTTCGGCGGCTACCTGCGCCTGGTGATCTGCACCCGCGGGGTGCGCGACGGGCTGCTCTTCCAGGAAGCCGCGAAGCGCCGGCGCTGAGCCGGCG
>CAMLFJ010000403.1 GCA_946479205.1 uncultured bacterium
TCGGAGAGCGCCTGCTCGCCGAGCGCATCCGCCAGGGCTGGCGCGGGGCCGTCGGCGCGGAGCTGGCCCACCGCACCCGGCCCGGTGAGCTGCGGGCCGGCACCCTCACGGTGATGGCCGACAATTCCCCCTGGCTCCAGGAGCTCTCCATGCGATCCGCGGAAGTTCTCGAAGCGGTCCGCGCCCGGTTCGGCCCGTCCGTCACCGCGCTGCGCCTCAGCCTGGCCGGCCCCGCCCCGGTCCCGGATCGGCCGGCCTCCCGCCGTGTCGCCCCCGCGGCTCCGCTCAGGCTCGACGCCGACGAGATGGCTCTCGTGGAAGGCGCCGCCGCGCCGGTGCAGGACGAGGCGCTCGCCTCCACGGTTCGCCGCATCATGGCGAAGGGCCTGATCGCGCGCCGGGGCGGGGCCGTCCTCGGGCTCCTGCTCGCGGCGGGCGCGCTCGCCGGCTGCGCGACCACGCAGTCGAGCGGGGCCGAGCCGGCCGGTCCCAAGACCATCACGATCGTCCCCCCCGGCCGCCGCGCGGTCGGCGTCCAGGGCCAGGCCTACGATCACTACGTGATCGCGCAGATGGAGTCCCGCGCGGGCCGGATGCCGCAGGCCATCGCCCAGCTCCGCGAGGCCATCAAGCTCGACCCCAACACCGCGGTCCTCTGGATCCAGCTCTCCCAGTGGCTGATCCGGATCAACGACACCGCGGGCGCCTTCACCGCCGCGCAGAAAGCCATCGCGCTCGAGCCCGACAACGCGGGCGCCCACATGACGCTGGCCGACCTCTACAAGCGCCTGCGCAAGCCGGCGGAAGCGGAGGCCGAGCTGGAGCGGGCGGTGGCGCTCGACCCGCAGACCCCGGACGGCTACCTGGCCCTGGCCCAGCTCCACTTCGAGGGCAAGAGCTACGACAAGGCACGCGCGGTGCTGCGGCGGCTGGTGACCGCGCGGCCGAACCTCTCGCAGGGCTACTACCTGCTCGGGCGCATCGGCATCGAGAACGAGCAGTGGGACGAGGCCCTGACCAACCTCAAGCGCGCGGTGGAGCTCGACCCGGATCACGACGGAGCGTGGTCCGCGCTCGGCTTCGTCTACGAGGCCCAGAACAAGCTCGACGACGCGGTCGCGGTCTACAAGGAAGCGCTCAAGGCCAACCCGGACAACGCGGCCTTCGTGGAGCGGCTGGGCGATCTGCTCGTGAAGCTCGGGCGCTACGGCGAGGCCCAGAGCGAGATCGAGTCGCTGGTGGACTCGCTCCCGCGGGATCCGCGGGTGTGGCTGAAGCTGGGCGCGATCCACTACGAGCAGAAGCAGTACGACAAGGCGATCGCCGCCTTCCGGCAGGCCGTCGCGCTCGAGCCGGGCAACATGCGGACGCGCTACTACCTGGCCACCGCGCTGATGGATTCGGGCAAGGACGACGAGGCGCAGGACGAGCTGGAGAAGATCCTCAAGGCGGATCCCCGCTCGGTGGACGCGCGCGTGCAGCTCGGCTTCCTCTACGGGCGCGCCAAGCGTTTCGACGACGCGGTGGCCACCCTGCAGGAGGCGGTGAACCTCGAGCCGAAGCGCCCCGAGCTCTTCCTCTACCTGGGCACCGCGCTGCAGCGCGCCAGCCAGTACGATCGCGCCGCGTCCGCGCTGCGCGAGGGGCTGTCGGTCGACGACAAGAACAAGGACCTCCACTTCCAGCTCGGGGTGGTGCTGGAGAAGCAGCAGCGGTTCGACGACGCCATCAAGTCCTTCCGCCGCGTCCTCGTCATCGATCCCAAGCACGCCGAGTCGTACAACTACATCGGCTACATGTACGCCGAGAAGGGCACGAACCTGCCCGAGGCGGTCCAGCTCATCCAGCAGGCGCTCGCGATCGAGCCCGAGAACGGCTACTTCATCGACAGCCTGGGCTGGGCCTACTACCAGCAGGGCCGCTATCAGGAGGCCCTGCGCGAGCTGAAGCGCGCGGTGAGCCTGGCCAAGGAAGACCCGGTGCTCTACGAGCACCTGGGCGACGCCTACATCAAGAACAACCTCGCGACCGAGGCCATCGAGGCGTGGGAGAAGTCGCTGCAGGTGGACCCGAACGCGCCCACCGCCCCGCAAGTGAGGATCAAGATCCGGGACGCGCGGGAGAACCAGCTCCGGGTCAAGGGTGCGCCGCCCAAGGCCGAGCAGAAGTAGCCGGCTCCGTCTGGCCGGCGGCCTCCTGCTGGCCGTCGCCAGCCTGTCCGCGTGCGCCACCACCGCGCCGCCCCCCGCGCCACCCCCCATCGCCGAGGAAGCGCGCGCGGCCCTCGCCCGCATCGAGCAGCATCGCCGGTCGCTGGTCGACCTGCGCTCCCTGGCCGACATCACGCTGCGCCGGAGCGGCCGGTCGCAGCGCCTCTCCGGCGTCATGCTGCTCCTGGGTGAGCCCCCCTCGCTCCGCTTCGAGGCCCTCTCGCCCTTCGGCACGCCGGTGCTGATCGTGGCCGGCGACCCTCAGAGCCTCACGCTCTGGGAGGTGCTGGACAACCGGGCCTATCTCGCCCCGGCTTCCCCGGACGCCAACCGACGCTGGCTCGGCCTGGCGCTGGGCGGCGAGGACGTCGTCGCGCTGCTCGCGGCCCGTGCCCGGCCGCTGCCCGACCCGACCCAGGTGGAGCTGCTGGTCCCCGACGAGACCGGTCCGTCGGTTCGCCTGACCGGGCGTGACGTCGAGCAGCGCATCTGGTTCGACCCGACCAGCGGGCAGGCCAAGCAGGTCGAGTGGACCGGCAAGAACCCGGCGCGGGTGACGTTCACCCCGACGCCGCCGGACGCCCCGCCGGCCGGTCTTCGGCTCGAGACACCGGACGGGACGCTGCGCGTCTCGGTCACCTACCGCGATCCCAGGATGAACACCGGGCTCGACCCCGCGCTGCTGAAGCTGACTGTCCCGGAACACGTTAGAATTCAAGACTTCCGTTGACACTCTTTCGCGGCGCATGGTAGCCTACGCTGCTTTGTCGAAGCGGTCGCGGGGGCGCGCGCAGGTGGTGCTTCGCACCTCCGCCAAGGTGAACCTGGCCCTCGAGGTGCTGGGGAAGCGGGGCGACGGGTATCACGAGATCGCGACGGTGCTGCAGGCGGTGGACCTGTTCGATCGCCTGAAGCTGGAAGCGGCCGACACTCTCTCATTGCACACGGATGATCCTGACTTGCCCACCGACGACGGCAACCTGGTGATGCGCGCCGCCCGTCTGCTCCGGAAGGCGGCAGGGATCGAGGCCGGGGCCCGGATCCGGCTGAGCAAGCGCATCCCGGTGGCGGCCGGGCTGGGCGGCGGTTCGAGCGACGCGGCGGCGGCGCTCTGGGGACTGAGCCAGCTGTGGCGGCTCCGCTGGCCCAAGGCGCGGCTGCAGGAGCTGGCGGTGGAGCTGGGCATGGACGTGCCGTTCTTCCTCGGCACCGGGCGCGCGGTGGCCAGGGGGCGCGGCGAGCGGCTGACGACGCTGCCCGGCGGGGGCGGCTATGCCCTGGTGCTGGTGAACCCCCGCGTGCCGCTGTCGACGCGCGAGGTGTACGGTCGGGTGCCGGCGGACTGGCGGGCCGAAGCCACCGGCACCGAGCGGGTGATCGAGGCGCTCCGGACACGAAACGTGAACACGGTGGCATCGGCGCTGACGAACAATCTGGAGAGCGTGGTCGAGCCGGTGCTCCCGGTGATCGGCCGCATGAAGGCGGCCCTCTTGGCGGCGGGAGCACTTGGAGCGATCATGTCCGGCAGCGGACCGACCGTGTTCGGGATGGCGCGCTCCCTGGACCACGCGCGGCAGATCCGGACGCGGGTGAGCCGGGCGGGCTGGGCCTGCTGGGCGGTCCGCACGAACTCCGGGCCCGCGATCCGCGCCACGTGACCACACTGGGGCGTCGTTCAGTGGTAGGACTCGGGGCTTTGGCCCCCGCAATGGAGGTTCGATTCCTCCCGCCCCAGCCA
>CAMLFJ010000404.1 GCA_946479205.1 uncultured bacterium
CTCAAGGAGGCGCGCGAGGCCTTCGAGCGCGCCTACATCCTGAGCGAGCTGCGGGCCAACGAGTGGAACATGACCCGCACCGCCGAGCGCCTCGGCATCGAGCGCAGCCACCTGTACCGGAAGCTCAAGGCCTACGGGATCTCCGCCCCGAAGTAGCGCGCCGCTCGATCTGCTGCTGCGTGACGGCCGGTTGCCGGATGGGCGGGTGGCCGACATCGGCTGCCGCGCCGGGGGCATCGTCGAGATCGGGGCGCTGGCCGGCCGCGCGGCGGGTCGCGAGATCGCGTGCGAGGGGCGGGTGGTGACCCCGGGCCTGGTGGACGCCCACATTCACCTCGACAAGGCCCTGCTCGGCGCGCGGACCCCGAGCCGCGAGGGCACGGTGAGCGAGGCGATCCGGGTCACCGGCGCGGCCAAGCGCGGCTTCACCCGGGAGGACATCGCGGATCGCGCCCGGCGCGTGCTCGATCTCGCGCTACGCCAGGGCACCACCGCGATGCGCAGCCACGTGGAGGTGGATCCGATCGTCGGCCTCATGGGCTTCGAGGCGATCCTGTCGCTCCGGCGCGAGTACGCTCCCGCGATCGACCTGCAGCTCTGCGCGTTCGCCCAGGAGGGCATCCTCCAGATGCCCGGCACCGAGGCCCTGCTGCGCGAGGCCCTTCGTATGGGCGCGGATCTGGTCGGCGGGGTTCCCTACAACGATACCGACGCGCACCGGCACATCGCGATCGTGTTCGATCTCGCGGCCGAGTTCGGCGTCGACGTGGACTTTCACGCCGACTTCTTCGACGAGCCCCAGCATCTCCACGCGCTGCACATCGCGGAGGAGACGATCCGGCGCGGCTGGCAGGGCCGGGTGGCCCTCGGCCACATGAGCGAGATGGCCGCGCTGCCGCCCGACGAGCAGGATCGGGTGGCCCGCGTCCTCGCGCGGGCGGGCGTCGCGGTGATCGTGCTGCCCGCGACCGATCTCTACCTGATGGGCCGCAAGGACGTGCGCGCGGTGCGCCGGGGTATCGCGCCGGTCAAGCGGCTGCTCGCGGCGGGGGTGACGGTGGCCGCGGCGACCAACAACGTGCGCAACGCCTTCACCCCGCTCGGCACCGCGGGGCTCCCCCTGATGGGCTACCTGCTGGGCGTCGCCGCGCACATGGGCGCCGACCCGGAGCTGGGCCAGGTGCTCGACGCGCTGACCACCCATCCGGCGCGCATCCTGCGCCTGCCCGACTACGGCCTGACCGCGGGCGCCCGGGCGGACCTGGTGATCTGGGAGGCCGAGCGGGTCGAGGACGTCGTCGCGGCGCTGGCGCCGTGCCGGCTGGTGGTCAAGGCGGGACGGGTGTCCGTCGAGCACACCCGGTCGGTGACGGAGCCGTGGCGCTCCTTGACCCTCGCCCCGGGAAAGACTAGGGTGCCCTAGTCCCGGGTGGCGTGGGAACGAGGGCCCTCGATATGCAGTGTCTCCAGTGTCACGCGGACAACCCGCCTCAATCGAAGTACTGCGCCGAGTGTGGCGCGGCGCTCGCTCCGTCCTGCCGCCGCTGCGCCAGCCCGCTGCCCCCGACCGCCCGCTTCTGTCCCGAGTGCGCGGAACCCACCCTGGTGCGATCGCCCGAGGACTCCCGCTTCGGCCCGCCCAACGCCTACACGCCGCGGCACCTGGCGGAGCGCATGCTGAGCGTCCGCGAGTCGCTGGAGGGCGAGCGCAAGCAGGTCACGGTGTTGTTCGCCGATCTCAAGAGCTCGCTCGAGATGCTCGCCGCGCGCGATCCGGAGGAGGCGCGCCAGATCCTCGATCCGGTCCTCGAGTCGATGATGGAGGCGGTCCATCACTACGAGGGCACCGTCAACCAGGTGATGGGCGACGGGATCATGGCGCTGTTCGGGGCGCCGCTCGCGCTGGAGGACCACGCGGCCAACGCCTGCTATGCGGCCCTGCGCATGCAGGAGTCGGTGCGGCGCCTGGTGGCGCGGCCCGCGGTGCCGATCCAGATCCGGGTCGGGATCAACTCGGGTGAGGTCGTCGTCCGGGCCATCGGCAGCGACCTGCGCATGGACTACAGCGCGGTCGGGCAGACCACGCACCTCGCCCATCGCATGGAGCAGCTCGCCCGGCCGGGCACCACGTTCCTCACCCGTGAGACCCTGCAGCTCGTCCAGGGCCACGTCTCGGTGCGGCCGACCGGCCCCGTGTCGGTGAAGGGCCTGTCGACGCCTCTCGAGGTCTTCGAGCTCGTGGGCCCGGGGCAGGCCCGGTCGCGGTTACAGGTTGCGGCCCTGCGCGGGCTCACCCGCTTCGTGGGGCGAGAGAGCGAGCTGGCGGTGCTGCGGCGCGCCGCCGAGCCGGCCGACGCCGGCCACGGTCAGGTCCTCTGCGTCATCGGCGAGCCGGGCATCGGCAAGTCGCGCCTCGTGCACGAGTTCGTCCACGGCCACCTGCCGCCGACCTGGCGGGTGATCGAGGCGGCCACCGCCTCCTACGGGCGTTCGACGCCGTACCTGCCGATCGTCAGCCTCCTCCGCGACTACTTCCAGATCGAGGACGGCGACGACGAGGGCAAGGTCCTCGACAAGGTCAGCTCCCGGCTGCTCGGCTCCGAGGATCCGCTGGCCGCGGGGATCCCGGTCGTGCTGTCGCTCCTGGACGCGCCCACCACCGACGAGGCGTGGGAGGCCCTCGACCCGGCCCAGCGCCGGCGGCGCATCCTCGACTTCCTCCGCCGGCTCATCGTGCGAGAGAGCCAGCTCCAGCCGGTCTGTCTCGTCGTCGAGGACCTCCACTGGATCGATTCGGAGACCCATTCGCTGCTCGACCGGCTGATCGACAGCCTGCCCACCGCCCGCATCCTGTGCCTGATGAGCGCGCGGCCGGAGTTCGAGCACGCCTGGGGGAACAAGAGCTACTACACCCAGATCTCGCTCGATCCTCTGACGCCGGGGCTCGCGCGCGCGTTCCTCGACGGCCTGCTGGGCGGCGACCGCGATCTCGCGCCGATGAAGACGCACCTGATCGAGCGCACCGAGGGCAACCCCTTCTTCCTGGAGGAGAGCGTCTGGCACCTGGTCGAGGCGGGCGCGCTCGTCGGCGAGCGCGGCGGCTACCGGCTGGGGCGACCGGTGCGCGCGGCCCAGATCCCGGCGACCGTCCACGCGGTGCTCGCGGCCCGCATCGACCGGCTCCCCCTGAACGAGCGCCGGCTGCTCCAGGCGGCGGCGGTCATCGGCAAGGACATCCCGCTCGTGCTGCTGGCCGCGATCAGCGACCTCGAGGAGGAGCCGCTCCGGCAGGGCCTCCGCCGCCTGCAGGCCGCCGAGCTGCTCTACGAGGTCGCGCTGTTTCCCTCGCCCGAGTACACGTTCAAGCACGCGCTCACCCTCGAGGTGGCCGCGGCCAGCCTCCTGCGCGAGCGGCGGCGCGCCCTCGACGTCCGCATCGTGGAATCCCTCGAGCGGCCGGGGGAGCGTACCGCCGACCACCTCGACCGGCTCGCCCGCCACGCGGTCCGGGCCGAGCTCTGGGACAAGGCGCTCGACTACTGCCGCCAGGCGGGAGCCCGCGCGTTCGCGCGCTCGGCGCACCGGGCCGCGGTGGAGTGGTTCGAGCAGGCGCTGGCCGCCCTCCAGCACCTGCCGGAAACGCCGGAGAGCGCGGCCGCCGCCGTCGACCTCCGGCTCGATCTGCGCAACTCGCTGAGTCCGCTCGGCGAGTTCTCGACTATGCAGAGCCACCTCCAGGAGGCGGAGCGGCTCGCGACCGCGGCGGGCGACCGCCGGCGGCTGGGCCTGGTGTCCGCGTTCCTCACCAACTTCCACACCGTGATGATCGACCTCGATCTCGCCACCGACTACGGCCGGCGTGCGGTGGCGATCGGCGACGACATCGGCGACCTGCCGGTCCAGGTGCTGGCCAACACCTTCCTGGGGCTCGCGCGGTTCGG
>CAMLFJ010000405.1 GCA_946479205.1 uncultured bacterium
CTACGTGGCCCTCGAGAGCATGAGCGAGCGGGCGCGGAAGGGCCGGCGGCCTCAGCCCGCATCACACGGGGAGCAGCATCTGCCACCTCGCCCGGAGGTCGCACCCGAGTAGACGAGCACGGCGAGGGTATGGCATCCGAAGGGCGGCCCGAACGAATCCCCCCTTCGGCACCATTGGATAGATGGACGTGACTAGATAGGCGCGGCCCGCCGGGCGCGCACCGCGGCCGCGAGCTCCTGCAGCACCGGCACCGTCATCTCCCAGCTCAGGCAGGCATCGGTGATGCTCTGGCCGTAGACCAGGCGCGCCGGGTCGGAGAGATCCTGACGGCCCTCGACCAGGAAGCTTTCCATCAGCACCCCGATGATCCCGCGCTCGCCCCGGCCGACCTGGGCCGCGATCTCGCGCGCGACCTGCGGCTGGCGCCGGTAGTCCTTCTCGCTGTTGCCGTGGCTCGTGTCGATCATCAGCCGCGCGGGCACCCCCGCGGCGCGGAGGCCCGCGAGGGTCGTGCCCACGCTCGCCGCGTCGTAGTTCGGGCCGCTCTGCCCGCCGCGCAGGATCACGTGGCAGTCGACGTTGCCCCGCGTGGAGACGATGCCGGCCAGGCCCTGCTCGGTGACGCCCAGGAAGCTGTGGGGATGGGCGGCGGCGCGCACCGCGTCGATGGCGATCTGCACTCCGCCGTCGGTGCCGTTCTTGAAGCCGACCGGCATCGAGAGGCCCGACGCCAGCTCGCGATGAACCTGACTCTCCGTCGTGCGGGCCCCGATCGCGCCCCAGGTCACCAGGTCGGTGATGAACTGGGGGGAGATCGGGTCGAGGAACTCGCAGCCCGCGGGCAGCCCCATCTCGACCAGGTCGAGGAGGAACCGGCGGCCCCGGCGCAGCCCCACGTTGATGGCGAAGCTGCCGTCGAGGTGCGGATCGTTGATGAGCCCCTTCCATCCCACCGTCGTGCGCGGCTTCTCGAAGTACACGCGCATCACGATGCACAGATCCGGCGCGAGCTCCTCGGCCACCTTGCGGAGGCGGAGCGCGTAGTCCTGGGCCGCGGCCGGATCGTGGACCGAGCACGGGCCGACCACCACGAGCAGGCGGTCGCTCCGGCCGGCCAGGATGTCGGACACCTCCTCGCGCGCGCGCGTGACCATGAGCGACCCCTTCTCGGAGAGGGGCTGCTCCTCGATGAGGATCGCGGGGGGCAACAGGGGCTGGATGCGGTCGATGCGGAGGTCGCGAGTCTTCACCGGGTGATTGTAATCCGGGGACCGCCTTCGTGGGGTGGTCTTGACCCAGGGGCCGGCATCCACGAGAATCCCGGCCATGATCCCGCTCCGGTGGGGGCAGGCCGCGCCGGACTTCGAGCTGCCCAGCACCGAGGGCCGCGCCATCTCCCTCCGGGAATTCCGGGGCCGCGACGTCGTCCTGGGCTTCTACTGCTATGACTTCGGCGGGATCTGAACTCCTGAGCTCACCGGCCTGGGCCAGGCCGCGGCCGAGCTGGCCCGCCGCGGGGCCGTGCTCCTGGCGGTCAGCGGCGACAGTCCCTTCTGCCACACCGCCTTCCTCAAGGCGCACCCGTTTCCGTTCCCGCTGCTGAGCGACGTGCACCGCACCGTGATCTCCGCCTACGGCGTGCTCGACGCCGACCGCAACGTGGCCTACCGCTCCACCTTCGTGATCGATCGCGACGGCGTGCTCCGCTGGGGGCAGGCGGGCGACCGGCACATGGTCCGCGACGGCGGCGAGCTCGTGCGCGTGGTGGACCTGGTCAGCTCCCTGAGACCGTCCTCGTAAGGAGACCCCCATGGCCTTCCCCCTGGCTCCATCCACCCCGTCCTCCCTGGGCTTCGACGTCCGCGCGCTCGAGCGCCTGCCGGAGCTGATCACGCGGCACCTGGCCGAGGGGCGGTACCCGGGGGCCCAGATCGCGGTCGCGCGCGAGGGCAAGCTCGCGCTGGTGCGGAGCTTCGGCGACGCCCGCATCGATCCCGCGCGGGTGCCCGCACGAGACGACTCGCTCTGGCTGCTCTACTCCAACACCAAGGTCATCACCGCCTGCGCGGTGTGGATCCTCGCCGAGCAGGGGGCCCTGCGCTTCACCGACCGGGTGGCCGACCACGTGCCGGGCTTCGAGGCCAACGGCAAGGGCGACATCACGATCATCCAGCTCCTGAGTCACCAGGGCGGCTTTCCCAACGCGGACGTGCCGAAGGCGGCCTGGGAGGATCACGAGCTGCTACGCCGGACGGTCTCGGCCTTCGCGCTCGAATGGACGCCCGGCTCCCGGGTGTACTACCACGGCCGGGCCGCGCACTGGGTGGCCGCGGTGCTCATCGAGGCGCTCAGCAAGACCGACTACCGGGCCTTCATCCGCGAGCAGGTGGTCGAGCCGCTCGGGCTCGGCGACGAGCTCTTCGTTGGGCTGCCGGATGCCCGGCAGGAGCGGGCGGTGGACATGCACGAGCCCGCCGCGACCGGCACCGGCCAGGTGAAGCGCGCGGAGGAGAACAATGCAGAGTTCCGCCGGGCCGGGACCCCCGGCGGGGGTGGCTACGCCACCGCCCGCGCCATGGCCGCGTTCTACCAGATGCTGGCGGCGGGCGGGACGCTCGATGGCCGGCGGCTCCTGTCGCCCCGCATGGTCCAGTACGTCACGCGCAGCGTCACGGGCGACCGGGTGGACGGCTACATGGGCATGCCCATGCACCGTGCCCTCGGCCCCCACGTGCGGGGGACGACCGAGTCCATCCGGGGACTCGGGAGCCTCGCCTTCCCGGGCACCTTCGGCCACGGCGGCGTGGGGTCGTCCTACTGCTGGGCGGACCCGGATTCGGGGGTGTCGTTCGCCTACCTGACCAACGGCCGCGTGCCCGATCCGTGGCACAGCATGCGAATGGACGTGATCAGCAACGCGGTGCACTCGGCCATCCCGGCGGGGCGCTGAGGGCCTGGGGGGCGGTCAAGGGATCCCGCGGCCCCCTCGGTTGGCGGCTTGTGAAAGATGTGCCATAATGACGCCGCCCGAGGGGCCAAAGGACAATAGTGATGGGAGTTTCCCTACCACTTCTCGATATCAAGCGTCCCGCCGACTCACCCAAGCCACCATGGCTCAAGGTGCGCGCGCCGGGCGGACCCAAGTACATCCGGCTCAAGGGCCTGATGCGCGAGTGGAACCTCCATTCGGTCTGCGAGGAGGCGCACTGCCCGAACATCGGCGAGTGCTGGGAGGACCTCACCGCGACCTTCATGATCCTGGGCGACGTGTGCACCCGCAACTGCGGGTACTGCGCGGTGACCCACGGCCGGCCGGTCTGGGAGGATCGCGAGGAGCCGGAGCGTGTGGGCCGGGCGGTGGGCGAGCTGGGGCTCGAGCACGTGGTCATCACCTCGGTGAATCGTGACGATCTGGCCGACGGCGGGGCCGCGCACTTCGCGGCGACCACGAAGGCGATTCGCCGCCACGCCCCCGGCTGCCGCGTCGAGCTGCTCATCCCGGACTTCCAGGGCGGCGCGCGGGCGCTCGAGACCGTCATCGAGGCCGGGCCCGACGTGCTGAACCACAATACCGAGACGGTACCGCGGCTCTACAAGGTGGCGCGCCACGGGGGCCGCTACGAGCGCACGCTCGAGCTGTTCCGGCGCGCCCGTGCGGCCGCGCCGGAGCTCGTGACCAAGTCGGGGATCATCCTGGGCCTGGGCGAGGAGCGCGACGAGCTCCTGGCCACCATGGCGGATCTCCGGGCGGCCGACGTGAACATCCTCACGCTCGGCCAGTACCTGCGTCCCTCGGCCCAGCATCTGCCGGTGTCGCGTTTCTACCACCCGGACGAGTTCGCGGAGCTCGCGGTCCGGGGTCGCGAGATGGGCTTCGCCCACGTGGAGTCGGGCCCCCTCGTCCGCTCCTCCTACCACGCCAAGAAGCAGACCGA
>CAMLFJ010000406.1 GCA_946479205.1 uncultured bacterium
CCGCGTCGGTGCGCTTGAGACAGGCCGCGAGGAGATTGGAGGGCGACAGCGTGCCGGCGCGGATGCGCCGGGCGGCCTCGGCGGCTCCCAGCTCGAACATGGCGGCCATGGCTCAGCGCAGCGCGTCCAAGACTTCGGCGACGACCTCGAAGCGGCCGAAGGACGGCATCAGGTAGACGCCGGAGTGAGGGTGGGCGCGCGCATCGCGGAGGAGCCCTTGGGCCATCTCGATGCCCGCGCGGAGGCCGCGCTCGCCCGCCTCCTTCATGCGCGCCCGCACCGCGTCGGGCACCGTGATGCCCGGCACCTCGTTGTGCAGGAACTCGGCGTGGCGCGAAGAGTGCAGCGGCATGATGCCCACCACCAGGGGAATCGGCGGGCGCGTCCGCGCGAAGAACCGGTCGAGCACCTCGAGATCGTAGATGGGCTGGGTCTGCACCCATCGCGCGCCCGCCTCGACCTTGGCGAGGAAGCGCTCCATCTCGCGCGCGGGCTCCTCGCTCGCCGGGTTGAGCGCCACCCCCACGCTGAACGAGGTGGGCTCGCCGATCGAGGTGCCGGTCGCGTCGAGCCCGCGGTTCATCTCGGCGAGGATGCGGATGAGCCCGATCGCGTCCACGTCGAACACCGCGGTCGCGTTGACGTAGTCGCCGGTGCGCGGGGGATCGCCGGTCATGGCCAGGATGTTGCGGATGTCCATCGCGTGCGCGCCGAGGAGATCGGCCTGGATGCCCATCAGGTTCCGGTCCCGGCAGGTGAAGTGCATGTTGATGTCGAGCCCGGTCGCGTCCCGCACCAGCATCGCGGTGGGCAGGACCGACATCCGCACCCGGCCGAGCGAGCCGTCGTTGATGTCCACGATCTCGACGCCGCGCTCCTTGAGGAGCTTCGCCCCCTGCACCAGCTTCTCGATGTTGTGGCCGCGCGGCGGATCCAGCTCCACCGTGACGAGGAACTCGCCGGCGTCGAGCCGCCGCTGGAGCAGCGTGGGCGGGGCGCTGGTGGCGAGGCCGGTCGGCTCGGCGATCTCCACCCGGGCCCGGCGCGCGGGCTCGACGCGCGCCGCGCTGCGCTGGGGCGCGAGCCGATCGAGGGCCTCCCGCATCGCGCGGATGTGCTGCGGGGTCGTCCCGCAGCAGCCGCCGACCAGGCGCGCCCCGCTCGCGATCATCCGCGCCGCGTAGTCCGCCATGTAGATCGGCGAGGAGAGATACATCAGCCGCTCTCCGATCCGACTCGGCAGCCCCGCGTTGGGCTGGATGGCCACGTGGAGGCCGCCCGCCTCCGGCACCATCTGTTCCAGGATGTCGAAGAGCACGCTCGAGCCGACCGAGCAGTTCGCTCCCACCGCCTGGATCGGCAGCTCGCGCAGCGTGCGGACGACCTCGGCGGCGGTGCGGCCGGTGAAGGTCACGCCCTCGTCGGTGAACGCCACCTGGGTGAGGATCGGCAGGTCGGTGAGGGCGCGGACCGCCTCCACCGCCAGCCGCATCTCGGTCAGGTCCGAGAAGGTCTCGATCACGAACGCGTCGATGCCGCCCTCCAGCAGCCCCTCCCCCTGCTCGTGGAACGCGGCGCGCGCGTCCGCCGGCTCGATGCTGCCGATCGGGGCCAGGTACTTGCCGAGCGGGCCGATCGAGCCCAGCACCAGCACGTCGCGGCCCATGCTCTCGCGCACGTCGCGCGCCAGCTTGGCCCCGCGCAGGTTGATCTCGCGCACGCGCCCCTGCAGCCCGTGGATGCCCAGCTTGAAGCGGTTGGCCCCGAAGGTGTTCGTCTCGATCGCATCGCAGCCCGCCGCGATGTACTCCGCGTGCACCGACTGCACGAGCTTGGGCTCGTTGAGGTTGAGCACGTCGAAGCAGGCGTCGAGCGCGACCCCGCGCGCGTAGAGGAGCGTGCCCATCGCGCCGTCGCAGAGGAGCGGGCGCTCGGCCAGGCGGGAGAGGAGGGGGGAGGGCATGACTAGGGTCGCCCTTCTCTCTGATGCTCTCGCCTCGCCTCCGGCTGCGGCTCGTCCTGCGGCCCTCTCCCCGACGGGGAGAGGAGGGAACGCTCGCGGAGGAGGAGCAAGAGCTTGGCGACGACCTGATCGGGATTGATGCCGGTGGTGTCCACCGTGAGATCGGCCTGCCGGTAGTAGGCCTCGCGCGCGCGATAGAGCGCCTCGATCTCGTCGCGCTTGCGGCCGGCCAGCATCGGCCGCGCGCCCGCGCGCTGCGCCCGCTCGTACACCGCGTCGAACTCGCCGCGCAGCCACACCACCGTGCCCAGGGCCCGCAGCAGGTCGGGCCGGCCGTCGCGGCAGGGCAGGCCGCCCCCGGTGGCGATCACGTCCCCCGACTTGAGGGCGAGCAGCCGCACCGTCTCCTCCTCCAGCGCGCGGAAGTGCGCCTCGCCCCGCTCCGCGAAGATCTCGGGGATCGAGCGGCCCTCGTGGGCGGTGATCATGTCGTCGGTCTCCACGAAGCAGCGGCCGAGCCGGCGGGCGAGGAGCCGCCCCACCGACGACTTGCCCGCGCCCATGAAGCCGACCAGGATCACGTTGTCGCCCATGCGTTCATCCAGCCTATCACCACACTGCGCCGCCCGGCTCCTGCACCGTGCTGACGGCGGGGGCCCGGCGATAGGCGCAGTCGCGCATCCAGCAGCGGCGGCACTGGGTGAAGTAGTGATCCACCCGCGCCTCGGGGCCGATGCCGACCAGCCAGCTGATGCTCTTCCCCGGCGTCATGAAGCAGGCCTCGTTGAGCCGCACCCCGATGGGATCGCCCGGGCACAGGCGAAACAGCGCCGCCTGCTCCGCGGTGTCCCACCCGGCGTAGCCGGGACTGATCCGGTTGGTGACCCGCGTGCCTGCCTGGAGCCCCTGCTGGCAGAGCAGGTCGTTGGCGTACTCGGCGAGGCTCTCCGCCGCGGCGGACCCGACGCTGTCGAGCATCACGGCCAGCGGGAACTCGCGCGCGTCGAAGAGCTGGCGCACCCGGCCCTCGATCGCCTCGCCCACCGTGCAGATCCCCGCGCCCACCGCCTCGATCGGGCCCCAGAGCCGCGCGATCTGCGGGATGTGCAGCCGCTCCCCGCTCGCGTCGATGCGATCCGCCCCGCCCCCGGTCACCGCGATCGCCCGGTAGACCACCCGGGGCGTCAGCAGGCTCCGCCCCAGCGCGAGGGCCTCCTCGAAGATCGCCAGCACCTGGGCGCTGGGGACGTCCACATCCTTCTTGTAGCCCTGGAAGCGCAGGACCTCGTCCCGGTCGATCGCGACCGGCAGGCCGTCGAGGACGGCGGGGACGGGAGAGAGGACGGAGAGCGCCGCGGTCACCGCGCGCGGCGTGAGCGCACCACGTCGGCGATGAGGCGGATGTGCTCGGGGTTCGACCCGCAGCAGCCCCCGACGATGTTGCAGCCCGCGTCGAGGAGCGCCGGGTAGTCCTTGACCATTTCCTCGGGGCCGAGCTCGTAGGTCGTGCGCCCGCCGGTGGTGATCGGCAGCCCCGCGTTCGGGTACGCGATGAGCGGCGCGTCCGTGACCTGCCGCATCTCCCGGATGATCACGATGGCCCGATCCGGCCCGCGCCCGCAGTTCATCCCCACGATGTCGGCCCCCGCGGCGAGGAGCTGCTTGGCCACGTCGGCCGGGCTCTCGCCCCACATGGTCCGGTCGCGGTCGTGCAGCTCCTCGTACTGGAAGAACATGGTGGCCATGACCGGCAGGTCCGCGACCGCCTTGCAGGCCCGGATCGCCGCTTCCGCCTCCTGCGGGAACATCATGGTCTCCACCGCGAAGCAGTCCACCCCACCCGCGGCCAGGGCCTGGGCTTGTTCCCGGAATGTCGCGAAGTACTCCTCGTCGGTCGCCACGTTCTTGCCGACGCCGTAGTCGAGCGGCAGGTAGCTGGTGGGACCGATGGAGCCGGCCACGAAGCC
>CAMLFJ010000407.1 GCA_946479205.1 uncultured bacterium
GGCCTGGGCCTGATCTCGGGCCACGCCTACTCGGCGCCCTACGAGGACATCACGCTCAAGGGCAAGTAGCCGAAGACGAGGTGCGGGGGCAGGTAGAGTATGAGCGCGAACGCGAGGATCAGCAGGGCCACGTACGCCCAGGGCGGCAGCGCGGTCTGGCGCGTCCCGAGCCCATGGACCCAGTTCACGTTCTGGGCCGGGTCGGTGAACCGGTAGGACACCGGCAGCACGATCAAGGCGAGCAGGCTCTGGTAGAGCCACGCGCGCCGATCGTAGCCGAGGCGCAGCACGAGCCACACGAGGCCGACCGGCAGGGGCACGTGGAAGAGGGAGAGCGCCCGCAGATAGCGGGGCGTGGTCCCGTCGAACATGTAGGCGCTCATGCCGAACATCGCGTGGCCGGTGAGCAGCCGACCGAAGAAGTCCAGGTTCCAGGCGAGCTCGGGCAGCAGCACCGCGAGCATCATCATGCTCGCGAGGAGCGGGCTCTCCAGCCAGAGCGTCGCCCCGGTGGCCAGGAGCGCGATGTCGGAGAACCAGAGGAAGTTCTTCGGGCCGTAGTGCGCCCAGTACACCGGGACCAGGACCAGGAGGAAGAGGGTGTAGCCGATCTTGATCCCGAGGGCGATCTGGTCTCCCGCCACCTAGATGATCACCTTCTCCTCGACCACGAAGGTCTTGTTGCCGCCGATGAACAACGCCCCGTCGGCGTGGAGCGCGGCCATCTCGGGCGACGCCAGCGCGCGGTCCATCGCGGCGCGGTTCTCGAACCAGAGCTCGGCGATGCCGTCCACCTCCACCGGCGTGGTCGGGATGTCGGGACGCCGGTACTCCTCGATGATGTGCGACTGCACGTAGCGCCTGAGCCCGGGCACCGCGTGGGCCAGCGGGGCGTGCACGTCGAGCCAGTGGCGCGTGAACTGCTCGCGCGTCATGCCCGCCTTGCGAGTGAGGAGCGTGACACGCTTGATCATGACGGCAACGCGGGATTTATCCGCTGGTAGACGACCGGCGAGCCCGCGTCGAGCCGCATGTGGTGCCGCACCCGGCGAGTCCACGGGTTCGCGTCGCGCACCTTGTTCCAGGCCTCGCCCTCGGGCACGTCGGGGCGCTCGAACTCGTAGACCGTGAGGTACTTGGGCTGGCCCTCGACCGCCATGAAGCGGCGGGCGCGGATCACGCCGGGCACCGTGAGATAGTCGGGGACGTAGACCCAGTTGTACCAGTCGTTCCACTCCTCCTCCATGTGGGCCGGGATGTCCATGCGCCCCATCTGCAGATACGGCGACGGCCCCATGGTCAGCTCGACCGGGTTGGTACGCGCGGGGAAGATCTGGCGGTAGCCGTTCAGGAGGTAGTTGCGCCCGACGTGGCCGCCCGAGGCCTGCTGCCGGCGCGCGGACGGGCGGAAACGCACCTCGTCGAGGAAGGCGGCGGTGCGCAGCACGCCCGCCTCCTCGAGCTCGTACATCGCGAGGTACTTGGGCCCGCCGCGCAGGGCCACGTAGCGCGATGCGGAGAGGAAGCCGGGCACCTTCAGGAGCCGGTCGAGGTGCTCCTCGTCGTACCAGCGGTTGAACTCGGCCTCGTGCTGGGCGTCCACGTCCGTCCACAACATGAGTAACCCGGTGCCACGCGTCTTGGCCATGACCGCTCCCTCGCTGGATGCGCTCTTGACTGCCCGGTCGACGTCGCGCAGGATCGGCGGCGGTCGACGTGAACGCGCCGACGATACGGCAGCGCGAGGGGAGACGCAACCGCAGCACAAAGGAGGCACGCAATGGCACTGCTCGACGGCAAGGTGGCGGTGGTGACGGGCGGCGGCACGGGCATCGGGCGCGCGGTCTCGATCGGCCTGGCCGCCGCGGGCGCCGCGGTGGTGGTGAACGACTACGGGGTCAGCGTGGACGGGATGGATCCGTCCAGCGAGCCCGCGAACGCGGTGGTGGCCGAGATCCGCAAGGCGGGCGGCCGCGCGGTGCCCGCGGCGGACAGCGTGGCCACCATGGCAGGCGGCCGCGCGGTGGTGGATCTGGCGCTGAAAGAATTCGGCGATCTCCACGTGCTGGTCTGCTGCGCGGGCATCCTGCGCGAGCGGATGATCTTCAACATGAGCGAGGAAGACTGGGACGCGGTCATCGCGGTGCATCTCAAGGGGCATTTCACGGTCATGCAGCCGGCCACCCGCCACATGCGCGAGCGGAAGGCGGGCAGCATCATCACCTTCACGTCCACCGCCGGCCTCGAGGGTAGCCCGGGCCAGCCCAACTACTCGGCGGCCAAGGAAGGCATCGTCGGCCTCACCCGCTCGACCGCGCTGGCGATGGCGAAGTACGGCGTGCGCTGCAACGCGATCTCGCCCACCGCGGACACGCGCATGACCCAGCGGCTGCCCGGCGAGCGCCGCGGCGCCGCCACCGCCACTCCGCCCGAGGCGATCGCCCCGGTCGCGACCTTCCTGGCGAGCGACCGGGCCCGCCACATCACCGGCCAGGTGATCGGGGTGCGCGGTAGCGAGGTGAGCGTCTTCTCCCACCCGGCGCCGATCCGCACCACGAGCACACCCGGCGCCTGGACCGCGGAGCAGCTCGCGGAGACCTGGGACCGCACGCTCGGCCAGGACCGCCTGCGGCGCCTCGACGCGATGAAGATCCCGTGGCCTCCCGCTCCCGCCTGAGCGGGCGCGCGGTGGCGCTGTCGCTCGCGGTCTTCGGCTTCAACACGCTCGGCGACGCGCTGCGCGACCTCCTCGATCCTCGGCTGAAAGGCGGCTGACACTCTGACGGCAATCGTCCACCCGTGGGCGTCGCGGGGGGAAGCGGGCTCCGCAATAAATGCCTTCAATGCCTTCAATCGCGGGCTTGGGGCTCGTCGATGACCCGCCCCCGGTGGCACAGGCGATGCACCGTTCCGGGTCATGTTCCTCCGCGCATTCCTTGCCTCGGTCGTGGTCATCACGCTCCTCGTCAGCGCGGCCGAGGCGGGCGCTCCGACCAGCACGCTCCAGGCCACGTTCGCCCAGGCCAACCGGATCATCGCCGACCCGACGCTGGAGGAGCGCCCGCTCGATCGGATCGTCGCGATCCGCGCTCTCTTCAGTAAGGTCTTCGACTTTCGCGGCGCGTCGGAAGACGTCCTCGGGCCGGAGTGGAAGGCGCGCACCGCGGTCGAGCAGCGGGAGTTCACGTCCATCTTCTCGGGCTTCGTCCAGCGGAGCTTCGTGTACTGGCTCGCGGCGGCGGCCGAGATCGACGGCAACGGGATCACCGTCTCGTACCTGGGCGAGTCGGTGGAGCGGGACCGGGCGGCGGTACGCACCGTCATCGTGGGCCGCGGCGGCCGCCCGATCCGCCTCGACCACTGGATGGTCTACCAGGGCAATCGCTGGCTGGTGCGCGACATCACGATCGATGGGGTCAGCCTGATCACGAACTACCGGGCCCAGTTCGATCGGGTCATGAGGACCTCCTCCTACCGCGACCTCGTGGTCCGGATCCAGGAGCGCGCGGGCACCGAGCTGCCGCGCCCCGCCTCGGGCGGCGAGCTGCTCGGCGCCGAGATGAAGTTCGCGCCCTATCTCTACGAGATGCGCTGATCCCGCCTCACCGCGCCTCGCCCTGCTGCCAGAGGCGGGAGCGCAGCAGCAGCCCGGCCAGCACCAGTAGCATGCCCGCGGCGGGATAGACCACCGCGGCGCGCGGGCCGGTGAACCCGGCCACGTAGCCGATCAGCAGGGCGCCGACCGGCGCCCCTCCCATCAGCCCGAGCTGGAAGAGCGACAGGATCCGCGCGCGGTGCGTCTCGGGGGCCGCCGCCTGGACCAGCGTCCGCGCCTGGGTCATCACCACCCCCGCTCCCAGGCCCCACACCACGCAGAGCGCCACCAGTGCCGGGAACGAGCCCGGCCACGCCATGGCCGCCAGCACGCCC
>CAMLFJ010000408.1 GCA_946479205.1 uncultured bacterium
AGGCTGGCCCAAACTCAGCGGCTTTCACTTGCCTTCACGGTGCTGGCCGCGCGCCTGGGCGGGCACCGGATGCCCCGCTCGCCGCGGGTGTGGGCGGGGTTCTTCGTGCTGGGCGCGCTCAATAGCCTCATCCCCTTCGGGCTCATCGCGTGGGGGCAGGTGCAGCTCACGAGCGGACTCGCCTCCATCCTGAACGCGACCACCCCGCTGTTCACCGCGCTCGTCGCGCACGCCTGGGGCGACGAGCGGCTGACGTCGAACCGGGTGGCCGGCGTGCTCATCGGCCTCGCCGGGGTCTGCGTGCTGATCGGCCCCGGCGCGCTCGGGCATCTGGGCGCGCACACCCTGGCCGAGCTGGCGATCCTGGGCGCGGCCGTCTCCTACGCGTTCGCGGGCACCTACGGCCGGCGCTTCCGGGCGATGCCGCCGGTGGTGGCGGTGGCCGGCATGATGAGCACCGCCGCCCTGATGGCGCTGCCGGTCGCGCTCGTGGCGGACCGGCCGTGGACGCTCGAGGTGGGCGCGCGAACGTGGGGCGCCCTGCTCGGGCTCGCGCTGCTCAGCACCGCGCTCGGCTTCGTGATCTACTTCCGCGTGCTGGCGACGGCCGGCGCCACGAACGTCATGCTCGTGACCCTGCTCATGCCGGTCGTCGCGCTCCTGGTCGGCTCGCTCGTCCTGGGCGAGCCGGTGACCCGCGTCGCGCTCGCCGGGATGACCCTCATCGGCGCCGGCCTGCTCTCGATCGACGGTCGCCTGCTGGGCGTCCGGCGTGTCGCGGTCGTGGCGCCGACATCGCGCTCGAAGGCGGCGTGATGGCGGGCTCGGGCTTCCCGCGCCTGGCGTGGTCGAACCTGGCCGCGCAGTCGGCCGAGCAGATCGGCCTGGCCGCGGCGCCCCTGGTCGCAGTGCTCGCGCTCGGCGCCGGCGCGGGCGAGACCGGCTTCCTCCAGACCGCGGCAACGCTGCCGTTCCTGCTCCTGGCCATTCCCGTGGGCGTGCTGGCCGACCGCATGCCGCGCCGGCGTCTCATGGCCACCGCCGAGGCGGTGCGCGCGCTCGCGCTCGTCGCCATGCTCGCGCTGGCGCAGTCCGGGCGGCTGAGCCTGGCCCGGCTCGCGCTGCTGGCCTTCGTGGGCGCGTGTGGGACGGTGGCCTACAGCGTGGCCGCGCCCGCGCTCGTGCCGGCCCTGGTGCCGCCGGCCGGGCTCGCCGCGGCGAACGCGCGCCTCGAGCTGGCGCGCACGGTGGCCTTCGTGGGCGGTCCGGCGCTGGCCGGCGCGCTCGTGGGCTGGACCGGGGTGGGCGCGGCCTTCGGCGTCGCGTCCGCGCTCTCCATCGGCGCGGTGTTCCTGCTCGCCGGGCTGCGTGAGCCGGCGCGCGCGCCCTCGGAGGCCGGGCACCCATTACGCGATCTGCGCGAGGGCGCCGCGTTCACGTTCCGCCACGCCCTGCTGTTGCCGATCCTGATCACCCAGTTCGTGTTCAACACCGCGTTCTTCGTGCTGCAGGCGGTGTACGTGCCGTACGCGGTGCACCGCCTCGGACTCTCCGCCTCCGGCGTCGGCATCACGCTCGCGATCTACGGCGTGGGGATGGTGGTGGGCGCGCTGCTGGCCGGCCGCGCGATCCGGGCGCTACCGTTCGGCGTGGTGATCGTGATCGGTCCCATCGCCGGGCTGGCCGCCGCCCTCGTCATGATGTCGACACTCTGGATGCCCACGCCGGCGCTGGCCGGGCTCAGCTTCTTCCTGTTCGGGGTCGGACCGATCATGTGGACGATCAGCACCACCACGCTGCGCCAGATGGTCACGCCGGAACGGCTTCTCGGCCGCGTGTCCGCGATCAACATCGCGATGTACGGCTCGCGGCCGCTGGGTGCGGCCATCGGGGCGCTGGTGGGCGGGCTCTACGGCGCGGAGACCGCGCTGGTCGTCGCGGCGGCGGGCTTCCTCATCCAGGCCCTCGTGATCCTGGCCTCGCCCGTCCGCCGCCTCGCGCGGCACTCGGAGATGGTGGGCTAGGCGACGGCCGCGCGGCTCGCGGGCGGACGGAACTCCGGCATCACCTTCTCCGCGAACAGCCGGAGGCTCTGCATCGCCTTCTCGTGGCCGTAGTACGGCGGGTAGTGGAGCAGCAGCGAGGTGAGCCCCGTCTTGTGGCGCAGCTCGCGCAGCTTGGCGATCACGGTGGCCGGTGAGCCGTGCAGCAGGGTGGTGGCGGCGAGATCGTCGTAGGTGAGCCCCTCCGCGCGGTTCTTCTCCGAGACATTGCCGAGGTAGCCCGCGGTGCCCGCGCCCATGAAGTGGCTGATGTGGCGGACGATGCCCTGCTCGGTGTCGCGCTTGGCCGCCGCATCGGTCTCGGCCACGTAGACCCAGCGGGCGATGTCCACCTTGCCGAAGGCCGGGTTCCGGTCGAGCGGCGCCGGCGCATCCCTCAAATGGCTCTTGTAGAGGGCGATCTGCCGGGCCAGCGTCTCGGCCGACGGCAGCGTGGAGAGCATCAGCCCGAAGCCGTGGCGCGCCGCGTAGCCGAGCGACCGATCGGTCGCCCCCGCCATGAAGAGCGGCGGGTGCGGCTCCTGCTCGCTCACCGGGAAGATCTCGTAGTCGCCCTCGATCACCGAGTGGAAGTGCGGGCCCTCGTGCCGGGTCCGCCGCTTGTGCAGGAGCTCGAGGATGAGGTCGATCGCCTCCTCCTGGACGTCGCGCCGGCTGTCGAAGTCGCGTCCGAAGCCCTCGAACTCGTACGGGCGGTAGCCGGAGCCCAGGCCCAGGACGATTCGCCCCCCCGAGAGGATGTCCACGAAGGCCATGTTCTCGACCACGCGGATGGGGTCGTAGAGCGGCACGGTCACCACCGCGGTGCCCAGGTGGATGCGCGAAGTTTGGGCAGCCAGGTACGCCATGTAGGTGAAGACGTCCGGCATGATGCCGTACTGATTCGAGAAGTGATGCTCGGCCACCCAGGCGGTGTCGTAGCCCAGCCGGTCGGCGGCCTGGATCTCGGCCGTGACGCGCGCGTGGACGGCGCGGTGGGGGTAGGGCTCGGTGGCGTGATTGGGGTGCGAGGTGAACAGGACGCCGAACTCCATGCGGGGATCCCTCCGATCGGGGGCCGTAGGCGCGTGAATTGCCGTCGAGTCTAGCAGAAAGCGTCTTGCCAGGGACCGGGCGGGTCGTGGTATGTTCCGTGGACTTAAGCCCTCGGTCCGGACTCAGACGTCCCGCAGTGGAGACCCCAAAGGAGGGGAATGCCATGGCCGATTCGGTTCCCGACAAGTCCAGAGCCCGCAAGAGTGGGGTGAGCCGCCGCTCGTTCCTCAAGACCATCGGCGTGGCCGGTGCCGCGAGCACCGCGCCGGCGTTCCTCCGCTCCACCGCGGAAGGGCAGGAGACTCTGACTCCGTACCGTGACCCCGCCGCGAAGCCCGGAGGGACGCTGCGCTACGGCGTTCACACCGCTCCCGCCCACTTCGACGTGCACCAGTCGGGTACGGTGGCCAATATCGGCGCGCAGAGCCCGATGTACGACACGCTCCTCCGCCGGGACCCCCGCGACGGGCAGACGATCATCCCGGATCTGGCTCACAAGTGGGACATCTCCCCGGACGGCAAGAAGTACACCTTCCATCTCCGGAAGGGCGTCAAGTTCCACGACGGCGCCGACTTCACCGCCGAGGACGTCAAGGCGACGTACGAGCGGATCGTGCGGCCCCCGAAGGGAATCCTGATCCCGCGCTCGTCGCTGTTCACCACGGTGAGTGAGATCGTGGTGCTGGACCCGCACCGGATCGAGTTCCGCCTCTCCGAGCCGCGGCCTCGGGCCTTCATGCTGGGCGCCTTCGCGAGCGGCTGGAACATCATCGTGCG
>CAMLFJ010000409.1 GCA_946479205.1 uncultured bacterium
ACTCCTTCAGCATGCGCGCATCTCCTCTTCGTTGAGGTCAGTTTCCGACGTGGACCGGGGCGCCCAGCTCCCGCAGCATCGCGATCGCGGACAGGTAGGACAGCCGGCCGGTCCGCGGATTCTCGGACGGCACGTTCTCGACCTCGATGCGCAGGGTGCCGAATTCCCCTTCGACCGTGATCCGGTGCTGGTTGCGGGCCTGGCCCGGGACCGCGTAGAGCTTGATGCGCGTCCGTTGCGGTCCGATGCCGGCCAGGGACAGAGCCGCCACCACGTTGACGTTGGCCGGGAAGGCCGCGACCGCATCGGTGGCGGGCCCCTCGAAGATCAGCGTCTCGGTGGTGATGGCGTCGAGATCGATCCGGTGCTGCTCGATGTACGGCGCGCCGGCCAGCCCGCGCGGCGGTTTTCGCGTCTCCATCGTGACGGAGGTGATCGCGCCCTCCCGCGCGCCCTTCACGCCGTCGAGGCCCGCGATGGCGCCGGACGGCACCAGGATGCGGCAGCCGTGCTTCTCGGCCAGCCGCGCCCACTCGTCCAGCACGCCCACCAGGGCGCCGACCGAGAGGACCATCAGATGCTTGCCCGCCGCGAGCACCGCCGGGCCGAACTCGCGCAGCGAGGCCTGGGTGGCCGCTTCCACGATCAGATCCGCGCGCTCGATCAGGGTCGGCAGCGGCAGCACCGGGTAGACCCCGGCCGTCGCCGCCTGGCGCACGCTCACGCCCACCAGCGCGGTCCCGGGAATGCCGCGAGTCAGCGCCTCCGCGACGCGATGCCCGATGACCCCCATGCCGACGATCCCGACCTTGAGCATGACGCGGCGTCCTTTCCCTGCGGAGAGTGCCGCGATCATAGCAGCGGCGCGCCGACGGCCACAAGGGACGTGCTAGAATCAGCGGCGGATGCGTTCTTCGCCCCGGCTCCAGGAGCCGCTCGACCGGCTCTACCGTGAGTTCGACTGGGCCGCCCGCGCCGACCTGGACGCCATCCGTTTCCCGATGCGCTACCCCGATCCGCCCGACCGCGAGGTGGTCGCGCTCCTGTCCACCTGCATGGCCTACGGGCGGGTGGATCTCTTCGGCCCGTGGGTCGACTGGGCCCTCGCCCGCATGGGGGAGTCGCCCGCCCGCTTCATCCTGGGCTTCGATCCGGCGAAGCACGCCGCGCGGTTCGAGGGCTTCCGCTACCGCTTCAATCGCCCGCGCGATCTCGCCGCCTTCTGCCTGGCCACCCAGCGCGTCCTGATCCGGCACGGCTCGCTCGGCGCCTGCTTCAGCGCCGGCTTCTCCCCCGAGGACCCGCACGTGGGCCCGGCCCTCGAGCGCTTCGTCGACGCGTTCCTCACCCAGGACCTCGGGACGGTCTTCCCGCGCAACCGCCTCTCCTACGGGTTCCGGCACTGGTTCCCGCGCCCGTCCACCGGCGGGCCCTGCAAGCGCCTGCACCTCTTCCTGCGCTGGATGGTGCGCCGTGAGCCGCCCGACTTCGGCCTCTGGCCCGACATTCCCCCGGCCGCGCTGCTGATCCCGGTGGACACGCACATCGAGAACATGGCGCGATCGCTCGGCCTCACGCGCCGGCGCAGCCGGAACTGGAAGATGGCCGAGGAGATCACCGCCGGCCTCCGCCGGCTCGACCCGGCCGATCCGGTGAAGTACGACTTCTCCCTCTGCCACACCCGGATGTCGGGGCAGTGCCTCGACCGGCGTGTGGAGGCGGTGTGCGCGCCGTGCCGGCTCCGGCCGGTGTGCCGCCACTGGCGCGGCCGTCCCGGAGCGCGCGCATGAGCGGCGCGTGGCCGTGGGTCGTCGTCGTGATCCTCGCGGTGCTGGTCGGGCTCACCGCGCTGGCCCTGTGGCGGGCGGTGGCGAGGCTCGGCGCGCTCGAGGCGGCCCGCCAGCAGCCGGACCAGGCGCTGCTGCTCCTGCAGCGCGACATCCAGACCGCGCGCACCGAGGCCCACCAGGCCCGGACCGAGACGCTGGCCACCGTGAAGGAGGAGCTGCACCAGTTCGCGAGCCGGATGACGGTGGAGATGGGGCAGGTGGGCAGCGGCGTGCAGCAGCAGCTCCAGCACGTGGGCCAGGTGGTCGGCGCGGTGCAGGGCAGCCTCGGCAAGCTCGGCGAGGTGACCCAGCGCGTGTTCGACGTGGGGCGCGACATCGCGGGCCTCGAGCAGCTGCTCAAGTCGCCGAAGATCCGGGGCGGGGTCGGCGAGACCCTCCTGGAGAACCTGCTGGCCCAGATGCTGCCGCGGGAGCAGTACATGCTCCAGCACGCGTTTGCCACCGGGGACCGCGTGGACGCGGCGATCCGGATCGGCGAGCGGCTCGTGCCGGTGGACGCCAAGTTCCCGCTCGAGGGTTTCCGCCGCATCCTGGAGGAGACCGACGAGGAGCGGCGTCCCGCCCTGCGCCGCGCGTTCCTTCGCGACGTCAAGAACCGGGTGGACGAGATCGCCAAGAAGTACATCCTGCCCGACGAGGGCACCTTCGACTTCGCCCTGATGTACATTCCGGCCGAGAACATCTACTACGAGATCATCGTGAAGGAGGACAGCGAGGAGGAGCCCCCCGCCGCCTACGCCCTGGGTCGCCGGGTGGTGCCGGTCTCGCCCAACACCTTCTACGCCTACCTGCGGGTGATCGTCATGGGGCTCCGGGGCCTCCGGATCGAGCGCGACGCCCAGGAGATCCAGTCCCGCCTCGGCCGGCTGCGGGGGGACCTGGACAAGTTCCGCGAGTCCTTCGACGTGGTCGGCCGCCACCTGACCAATGCCCGCAACAAGTACGACGACGCGGCCTCCGGTCTGGGGCGGCTCGAGGGCAAGCTGGAAGGGATCGAGCGGGACGGCGACCAGGGGGCGCTGCCCGGAATCGGCGCGTGATCGGGCCCTTGACCGGGCCCTCCCCGGGCCGGTCGGGAACAATCGCTTGTGGTAGTATCGAAGAAATCCACCATCAGAGGGATCCATGCCTGATATCCAGTTCCAGGTGTACGGCATCAACCTCCTCGTGCGGCTCATGGCAGAGCCCCCGGCGGACGTGCGCGTGCACTGCCCGAAGGGCTCGCCGATCCGCTACGGCGAGGTGGTGGGCCGCGGCGACGGCTTCGACGAGGGGGCCAATGCCTTCCGCGACATGCCGCCGGTCCGCTCGGTGGTGGCCTTCGAGGAGAACCCCGAAGAGGTGGAAGGGCACTACTTCTACATCGCCGGGGAAGAGCACCGGGTGATCCGGCTCGACGCGATCATCCTCTCGTTCCCGCTCGAGTAGGCGCCCCGCTTCCGCTGTGACCGCGCTGTCGCAAGTCCTGCGCAAGATCGACGCGGACGAGGTCGTGGAGCTGACCCGCTCGCTCGTCCGCATCCCCAGCGTGTATCGCCCCGCCGACCCCGAGGCCACCGAGGCCCGGGTGGCCGCCCTCGTCGAGGCCTGGCTCCGCCGGGAGGGCTTCCAGGTCGAGGTGCAGCAGGTCGCGCCCGGCCGCCCCAACATCATCGGCTGGCTCGGCGAGAAGCGCCCCGGATGCCGGAGCCTGCTGCTCGAGGGGCACACCGACGTGGTGACCGAGGGGGATCCCGGCGAGTGGTCGCACCCGCCCTTCGGCGCCGACATGGTGGACGGGCGCATCTACGGCCGCGGCACCGCCGACATGAAGAGCGGGCTGGCCGCCGCGATGGTCGCCGCCGCCGCGTTCAAGCGGGCCGGGGTGGCGCTGCGGGGCAAGCTGGTCGTCGGAGCGCTCGTGGACGAGGAGGACGGCATGATCGGCGTCCGCCACCTCTGCAGCACCGCGGTGGGCCGCGAGCTGGACGCCGCCATCATCTGCGAGCCCGAGGAGAACGAGCTCTGCCTCGAGCAGCG
>CAMLFJ010000410.1 GCA_946479205.1 uncultured bacterium
AGAAGTGGCGCTTCAGTCAGCAGCTCGCGGACCGGGTGATGGCCCGCCTCTAGCCTCATCCTCGCGGCTCATTGGCCCGCGGGTCATTCCCCCGCGGTTCCATTCCGTGGTGACAGGGCGCGGGGTCGTGCGCTAGACTCGGCCCGCGCGAGGCGGGATCCGGGCTATTCCGGCCGCCGCCCGCCCTGGTCGCGAGCCGCCCGTACCGCACTCACTGGAGGAGGCCCCGCATGCGCATGCTCCGTCTGATCGCCGCCGTCGCGATCCTCTCGTTCGTCGCCGTCTCGCTGAGCCCGACCGTCCGGGCCCAGGCCCCGGTCAGCGAGGTGCTGATCGGCGAGCTGCTGCCGCTCACCGGCAACTTCGCGAGCCTGGGCCAGCAGTACCTCTGGGCCGGCCAGACCGTGGAGGACATCGTCAACAACGACTACCCGGATCTCGCCGTCCCGCTCGGGCCCGGCAAGGGGTTCCCCGGTCTGGGCGGGGCCAAGATGACGCTGGTGGTGCGCGACGACCAGAGCCGCGGCGACCAGGCCCGCACCCTGGCCGAGCAGCTCATCACGGTCAACAAGGTCCACTGGCTGAACGGCGAGGGGACGAGCGGCAACACCTCGATCATCCAGCCGCTGGTGGACAGCTACGGCATCCCGATGAGCTGCCATCCCTGCGCCTCCCCCACCCTGACCGAGAAGGGCTTCAAGTGGTTCTACCGCACCGGCCCCAACGACAGCACGATGGTGGCGAGCGTCTTCCAGTTCCTGAAGGAGTGGCCGGCGCACGGCGGGCCCAAGGATCTCAAGACGATCGCGATATTCACCTGCGACAACCTGTTCTGCCAGGACAACCGCAAGATCGCGATGAGCCTGGCCGAGAAGGACGGCTACAAGATCGTGGCCGACCTCACCACCAAGACCGGCGCCACCACGCTGGCCTCCGAGATCCAGCGGCTGCAGGCCGCGAACCCGGACATCCTCTTCGCGGTCCAGTACCCGGCCGAGACCACCGTGTTCCAGGCCGACATGAAGCGCGCCGGCTACATGCCCAAGGTGCTCGCCACCAGCAACGGCGCCTACTCCGACCAGACCTGGCTGACCGCGCAGAAGGCGACCGCGGGCGCGGCGGGCTGGCTCGGCCGTGATCCGACCGCGATCGACCTGGCCAGCAAGAAGGCGTCGTGGAAGAAGGTCAACGAGATCTACAAGAAGTACAGCCGCGGGCAGGACATGGGCGAGCTGGCGATGCGCGAGATCACCGGCATGCTCTGGATGGCCGACGTCATCAACCGCGCCAAGTCGGTGGACCCGGCCGCGCTGGCCAAGGCGGCCAACGAGACCGACATGAAGCCCGACATGATGATCATCGACTACAAGGGCATCAAGTTCGACAAGAACCGCCAGAACGAGCTGGCCACCGGCGTGGTCACCCAGATCGGCTGGGACGACGAGAAGCACACGATCTGGCCGTGGGATCTCGCGGCCCAGGCCGGCTTCAAGCCGATCTTCCCGTCCCCGTCCTGGCAGGAGCGGGAGACCCGCAGCAAGAAGTAGCCGCCGATCGTGATCATCTTCCTCCAGGCGGTGGCGGACGGGCTCCAGATGGGGCTGCTCTACGCGCTCGTCGCGGTGGGGCTCGCCATCATCTGGGGCCTGATGGAGATGATCAACTTCGCGCACGGCGAGTTCATGATGCTCGGCATGTTCGGGGCGTGGGGGCTGAGCGTGTCGCTCGGCTGGGACCCGCTCGTCTCCATGGTCCCGATCGCGGTGGTCATGTACGGCCTGGGGGTGCTCGTGTACCGGCTCCTCATGCAGAGGGTCCAGCGCGGCGAGATGTTCACCCAGATCTTCGCCACCGTGGGGCTCTTCTTCTTCATCCAGAACGGGGTGGTCGCGCTCTTCACCAGCGACTACCGCTTCATCGAGGGCAGCCTGCTCACCCGGCTGAGCGGAGCCAACCTCTCCCTGGGCGGCGTGCGCATCGGGGTGCCGCTCCTGGTGGGCGGGCTGATCGCGCTGGGCCTCTTCGTCCTGCTCTACCTGCTGATCGACCGCACCGACTTCGGCCTGGCGATGCAAGCCACCGCGGAGGACCGCGACGCGGCCATGCTGGTCGGCATCCGGCCGCAGCGGATGTACGCGGTGGCCTGGGGCCTCGGCACCGCGCTGGTCGCGGTGGCCGGCGTCATCCTGGCCAACTTCTTCTCGGTGTACCCGCAGGCGGGCCTCTCCTTCACCGTGCTCGCCTACGCGATCGTGGCCCTGGGCGGCTTCGGCTCGGTCCTGGGCACGCTGCTGGCCGCGCTCGTGGTCGGCGTCGTGCAGAGCGTCACCGCGGCCTACCTGCCGCCCGCGTTCAAGGACGCGTTCGTGTTCGGGTCCTACATCCTGATCGGCCTGTTCCGGCCCCAGGGGCTGTTTGGCCGCTTCTAGTCCGCCGGCCCGCGCCGGGCGAGCCCAGCCGGTGGTCTGGGCGATCGCCATCCTCGCGGCCCTGCTCTACCCGATTCCGTTCGAGCGCAGCGGCCAGATCTACTACGAGACGGTGGGCTTCCTGGTGCTGCTCAACGCCATGCTCGGCATCGGCTGGAACATCATCGGCGGCTGGGCGGGCCAGTTCGACTTCGGCCCGAGCATCTTCTTCGCGATCGGCGCCTACACCGCCGCCCTCCTGTCGATCCACTGGGGCTTCAACGCCTGGCTCGCCCTGCTGGGGGCGGTCGCGGTGTCGGTGGTCATCTGCGCCGCGCTCACCTACCCGGTGACCCGGCTGCGCGGGCACTACTTCGCGATCGCCACCGTGGCGATGTGGATGATCGCGCAGCCCATCGGCGCCACCTGGCCGCTCATCAACGGCAGCCAGGGCCTCTTCATCCCGGTGGCCGCGGGCGGCAGCTTCGTGCACGGCATGCTCACGATGGAGTTCCCCGGGCGCGGCAAGGGCCTCGGCTTCTACTACCTCTCGCTCCTGCTCTTCGCGGTCACCCTCCTGGGCGCCCGCGCGGTCGAGCGCTCGAAGTGGGGCTTCTACTTCCGCGCGGTGCGCGACGACCAGGACGGCGCCGAGGCGATCGGCATCGACAGCCGGCTCTACAAGGTGATCGCCCGCTGCCTCATGGCCGCGGTCTTCGCGGGGGGCGGCACCCTCTACGGCTTCTGGGCGCTCGCGGTCTTCCCGGACCAGGTCCTCGAGGTGAACTGGAACATCCTGCCCATGATGGCCGCGGTGGTGGGCGGCCTCGGGCGGCTCTGGGGTCCGGTGCTGGGGGCGATCGTCCTCATCCCGATCTCGCAGCTCATGACCGCGACCCTCGGGGCGGGTCCGCTCGCCGGCCGCGGCATCGACCTGATCATCTACGGCGCGGTGATCATGCTGATCGCGGGCTGGCGGCCCAACGGGCTCCTCTCGCTGCCGTGGGGCGCGTGGGCCGCCCGCGTCCGCGGCCGCGCGTCCGCCCCCACATCGCAGAGGACGTGACCGCGATGGCTCCCCTGCTGCAGGTCGAGCGGTGCACCAAGCGCTTCGGCGGGCTGGTGGCCAACCGCGACGTCTCGCTCACCATCGAGCCGCGCGAGATCGTGGGCCTCATCGGCCCCAACGGCGCGGGCAAGACCACGCTCTTCAACTGCATCGGCGGCTCGCTCCACCCGGACGAGGGGCGGATCGTGCTCGACGGCACCGACATCTCCATGGCGCGGCCGGAGCGGGTCTGCCGCCTCGGCATCGCCCGCACCTGGCAGGTGGTGCGGAGCTTCGGACGCATGACGGTGCTGGAGAACGTGATCTGCGGCGCCCTCCGGCGCACCAGCCGGGTCGGCCCCGCGCGGACCCGCGCGCTCGAGCTGCTCGCCTTCACCGGCCTCGCGGG
>CAMLFJ010000411.1 GCA_946479205.1 uncultured bacterium
CCAGCTCCGCGTAGATCGCCCGGATCTCGGCGAGCGAGCGGGTGGCCAGCGCGCGGCCGAGGATGAAGCCAACCAGGGTCTGCCCGTCGCCCACCAGCTTCGCGCGCGGCACGACCGGATCCTCGCCGCTCATCGAGCCGTAGTTGCAGAGCACCCCGCTCTCACCCACGCAGGTCGAGATCCGCGCGGTCGCCCGGCCCGAGATCGCGTCGAGGCCGAGACGGATGGACGCGCCACCGGTGCGGGTGGCCACCGCCTCCGCCAGGCCGGGCCCGTCGACCACGCAGACGTCCGCGCCCAGCGCGGTGAGCTCGCCGAACAGCGACTCGCGTCGCACCACGTTCACGGTCCGGAGGCCGCGCGCCCGGGCCAGGCGGATCACGAACCGGCCGACCGCCGAGTTGGCGACGTTCTGGATGATCCAGTCGCCCGACTTCAACGCGACGAGGTCGGTGAGCAGCAGGAGCGCGGTCGGCGGGTTGATGCGGAGCATCGCGGCCTGGAGATCGTCCGGGCCGGCGGGCACCGGGATGACGTCGTCGCCCTTCACGCGGCGGCGCTGCGTCCAGTTCTCGCGCTGCAGGTTGATGACCCGATCGCCGGGCTTGACGTGGGAGACCCCGGCGCCCACCGCCGCGACACGGCCGACGCACTCGGCGCCGATCCCGGCGGGCAGGGCCGGCCGCAGGCGATAGGTCCCGCGGCACATCGAGAGATCCGCCGGGTTGATCGGGAAGGCGAGCACGTCGAAGACGACCTCGCCCGCCGCGGGCGCGCCCACGTCCGGTACCTCCACGCAGCGGACCGCCTCCGCGGGCGCTCCGTAACGCTCGAGCAGGACCTGCTTCATCGCGCCACCGGCTCCGCGGGATCGCCCCCGATGGTGGTGCGCTGCATGAGGCGCTGGTGGCGCTCGGTGTCGTAGGGGGTCGCGCGGTGGAGCACGCAGCGGTTGTCCCAGACCACCGCGTCGCCCTCCTCCCACTCGTGCCGGTAGACGAACTCGGGCTGGGTGACGTGATCGAGCAGGGTCCGGAGCAGCGCGCGGCCCTCGTCCACCGGCAGGCCCTCCACGTGGGAGGCGTGCGCGCCCAGGAAGAGGGCGCGGCGGCCGTTCACCGGGTTGGCCCGCACGAGCCGATGGCGCACCGGCGGATACACCGCGCGTTCCTCGGGGGTGTAGAAGCCCGGGCGGATCTGGTCGCGCGACCAGGAGAAGTCGTGCACGACCACCGCGCCCTCCGCCCGCCGCTTCAGGTCTTCCGGCAGCGAGGGATAGGCGGCGCGCGCGCTCGCGAACTCGGTGGCGCCTCCCGCGGGCGGCACGATGCGCCCGGTGAGGATCGAGCAGAGCGAGGGGACCACCTTGAACGAGCTGTCGCTGTGCCAGAGCATGTTCGCGAGCTGGTAGACCATGCGCCGGTCCTCGACGGGAATGACCTCGCCGGTCTTGATGTCGAGGTTCGACTGGCGCGCGAACGGCGTGCCCGCGGCCGGGTTCATGCTGCGGGTGACCTCGAGCGCGCCGAAGCGCAGGCTGAAGGCGACCTGGGTCTCGTCGTCGAGTCCGGCGCCGCGGAAGAGCAGCACCGAGTGCTCGTCGAAGGCGGCACGGATGGCGGCCCACGTGGCCTCGTCGAGCGGGCGGCTGATGTCGGCGCCGTCGACGCGCGCGGCGAAGCTGGGGGCGAGGCGGGTGATCGTGATCGGCGTCACGGCTACGGCCACCTCCGGAACACGTCCTTCAGGTCCTTGCTCGGCATGGTGTCGCGCATCCAGGTGAAGCCGCCGCGCTCGGCCATCTCGCGCGCGCCCTTCATGAAGGCGGCCAGGGCCAGGCGGGAGAGCGCGCCGCCCACGCTGATGCGCTTCACGCCGACCCCGGCGAGCTGGGCCACCGTGAGATCGGGATCCGCCGCGCTCATCACCACGTTGACCGGGCGGCTCACCGCCGAGACCACGGTCCGGATGGTGGCGAGGTCCCGGACGCCGGGGGCGTAGAGCACGTCGGCGCCCGCCCGCTCGAAGGCCTGCAGGCGCCGGATGGTGTCGTCGAGATCGAGGCGGCCGTGCAGGAGGTTCTCGGCGCGCGCGGTCAGCATGAACGGCACCGGCAGGGCGCGCGCCATCTCGACCGCGGCCTGCACGCGCTCGACCGCGTGGTCGAAGTCGTAGATCGGCTTCTCGGCCTCCCCGGTGGCGTCCTCGATCGAGCCGCCCGAGATCCCGGCCGCCGCGGCGAGCCGGATGATCTCGGCGGCGGCGAGCGGCTCGTGGGCGTAACCGTTCTCCAGGTCCGCGTTCACCGGCAGGTCGGTGGCCGCCGCGATCACGCGGCAGTTCTCGATCACCTGGGCGCGGCTCACCCCGTTGGTGCCGTCCACGCGCCCGAGCGAGTTGGCGAGCCCGAGGCTGGTGGTGGCGAGCGCCTCGAAGCCCAGCGAGGCGAGGAGCCGGGCGGTGCCCGCGTCCCACGGGTTCGGGATCACGAAGGCGCCGGGCCGCTCGTGCAACGCGCGGAAGGCGGCCGCCTTCTCCAGGGGGGTCTTCATGGGAGATGCCTCCTACGTCTTCTCGAAGTCGATCCGCTCGTACACCGGCAGCTTCTGGAGATACCGGCGCAGGCAGTCGAGCCCCATCTCGACCGCGCCCAGGCGCACCCAGTCGCGCCCGCCGAGGATGCGGGCCTTGCGCGAGGCCACGTCGGCCGCGGTGGCGATCGCGAGGCAGATCGTGCCGCCGAACTCGATGCGGTCGGGGCCGTCGTCGAGGTCGATCAGCACCGCGAGGGCGTGGGTGGCGCCGGTCTGGCTCCTCGCCGCGCGCGCCACCGTCTCCGCGACCTGCGGCGTCAGCGGGCCGTCTGGCGCGGCGCCGGTGAGCCCGACCGCGGCCCACACCTCCGGCAGGGCGCGCGCGACGACGCCGCGACGGAAGACAGCGTCCGCGCCGGGCAGGTGGGCGAGCCGCGACGCCATCTGCCCGCTCGTGAACGTCTCGACCAGCGAGAGCGTGCCCGCCTGGCCCTGGAGCTCCTTCAGGATGACGCCCTCGAGGGTCTGATCATCCTCGCCCAGGATGAAGTTGCCGACGCGCTTGCGCACCTCGCGCTCCACCGGCTCGAGCTTGCGCCGGATGTCCTCCATGTCGCGCCCGCGCGCGGTCAGCTTGGTCTCGAGCTGCGGGTAGTGGGCGCGGAAGCCGAGCTTCACGCTGCCGTCCGGCACGAGGTCCTCGACTCCGGCGAGGAGCGAGTCCACGTGCGACTCCCCGAGGCCGTAGGAGTGGAAGCGCTTGAGGAAGATGGCCCCGGGCAGGCCCGCCTTGGCGAGCAGGCGCGGGACGATCTGCTCCTCCAGCATCCGGCGGAGCTCGCGCGGCACCCCGGGGGTGAAGTAGAAGCGCGCCCGCCCGATGTCCACCGCGAAGCCGCAGGCGGTGCCGATCGGGTTGTCGATCACCTCGGAGGTGGTGGGCAGCATGGCCTGCTTGCGGTTGTTGGGCGGCATCACCCGGCTCCGGCGCTGGAAGAAGTCCTCCATGCGCTTGATCCAGTCCTCGTTCAGCTCGAGCTCCACCCCCGCGGCCTTGGCCGCGATCTCCTGCGAGAGATCGTCCACGGTGGGGCCGAGCCCGCCGTTGACGATGACCGCGTCGGCGCGCTCGCCCGCGAGCTGGAAGGCGCGCAGCAGGTTCTCCCGGTCGTCGCCGACCGTGGTCTCCCACTGAACCGAGAGGCCGACGTCCTCCAGCTTCTGGGTGATGTAGCTGAAGTTGGTGTTGACGATCTTGCCCGTCAGCACCTCGTCCCCCGTGCAGATCACCTCGATGTGCATCACTCTCGCGCCTCCGTTGTCGTCG
>CAMLFJ010000412.1 GCA_946479205.1 uncultured bacterium
TCTCGCGGTAGCGGGCCACGCCCACCTCGTAGGGGACCTTCTTCTGGGTGAGCTCGTGCTCCGGGGCGCCGACCATGGAGATCTCGGGGATCGAGTAGATGCCGATCGGGAAGTGCGCGCCCATCGGGCCCGCGTCGACGCCGAACGCGGCGCACGCGGCCAGGCGTCCCTGCTCGGACGAGGTGGCGGCCAGACTGGGGTAGCCGATCACGTCCCCCGCCGCGAAGATGTGGGGCACCGCGGTGCGGAAGCTCGCATCCACCCGGACCCGCCCGCGCTCGTCGGCGTCCAGCCCCGCCGCGGCCAGGTTGAGGGCTTCGGTGCCCGCGACGCGGCCGGCCGAGAAGAGCACCGAGTCGGTGACGATCCGCTTGCCGGACTCCAGCGTGAGCACCGCCTTTCTCGGCGGGCCCGCGGCGAGGTCGATCGAGTCCACCGCCTCGCCGAGCCGGAGCGTGACGTTGCGGCTGCGCATCTGGTGGAGCAGCTCGTCCACGATCTCGCGGTCGAGGAACTCGAGCGGCCGGTCGCGTCGTTCCACCAGCGTGACCGCCACCCCGAGCGCCGCGAGGATGGACGTGTACTCGATCCCGATGACCCCGGCGCCGACCACACACATCGTGCGCGGGAGCTGCTTCAGGCGGACCATGTCGTCGGTGTTGAGGATCACTTCGCCGTCGTTCTTGACCCCCGGCGACGGAGCCGGCTGCGTGCCGACCGCGATCAGGATGTGCTCGGCGGTGACCTGTCGCCGGCCGCCGTCGGTCTCGATGGCCAGCGTGTGCGGGTCCACGAACGAGGCCACCCCGGGGAGGACGCTCACGTCGTTCCGCCTGAGTTGGCTCTCGATGACCTCGACCTCGCGCGCGATCACGCTGTCCACCCCCGCGAAGAGCTGCTGACAGGTCGGGCGGCTCTCGAGCCGGGCCCACGGCAGGCGGTCTCCCTTTCCGGCGAGGCCGGAGAACGTCACGACCGCCTCCCGCAGGGTCTTGCTCGGGATGGTGCCGGTGTCGATGCACGCGCCCCCGACGCAGCGTCGTTTCTCGACGACGGCCGCGCGCCGTCCGAGCTTGGAGGCCTGCACCGCGGCGCGCTGACCGGCCGGACCGCTCCCGATGCAGATCAGGTCGAAGTCGTAGGCCGGGCTCATTCGACCCTCGTCGGGGTGACGCGCCAGATCTCGTCGGCGTACTGCCGGATCGTGCGATCGCTCGAGAACTTGGCCATGTTGGCCACGTTCAAGATGGACTTCGTCGTCCAGGCGGCTTCGTCGCGGTAGGTGCTCGCGACCCGCTCCTGGCAGGCCACGTAGGACGCGTAGTCCGCCAGGAGGAGGTAGTGGTCGCCCCCGGACAGCAGCGAGTCGACGATCGGGTGGAAGAGGTCGGGCTCGCCCGGGCTGAACGCGCCCGCGCGGATCATGTCGACCGCCATGGCGAGCTCGGGATCGCCGCGGTAGATCGCCCAGGGGTCGTGGTGCGGCCGACGGGCCGCGACTTCGGCCGCGGTGAGGCCGAAGATGAAGATGTTGTTGTCGCCCACCTCCTGCCGTATCTCGACGTTGGCCCCGTCCAGGGTGCCGATGGTCAGGGCGCCGTTCAGGCCGAACTTCATGTTGCCGGTCCCCGAGGCCTCGGTGCCCGCGGTCGAGATCTGCTCCGACAGGTCCGCGCCGGGGACGATCTGCTCGGCCAGGGAGACCCGGTAGTCGGCCAGGAACGCCACCGCGAGCCGGCCGCGCACCACCGCGTCGGCGTTCACGGTGTCGGCCACCGCGTTGATGAGCCGGATGACGAGCTTGGCCATCGTGTAGCTGGGCGCGGCCTTGCCGCCGAAGATGACGGTGCGCGGGACGAGGGAGGCGTCGTGCCCGAGCCGGATGCGGTTGTACCGCGTGATCACGTGCAGGACGTTCAGGAGCTGGCGCTTGTACTCGTGGATCCGCTTGACCTGGACGTCGAAGAGCGAGTCGGGATCGACGGTGAGCGCCTGACCGCGCCGCTGGTACTGCTGCGCGATGGTGTGGGCCAGCCGGACCTTGTTCTCGCGCTTGGCCTTCCGCCAGGCCCCGCCCAGGCCCGCGTCGGTCGCGTGGGCCGCGAGCCCGCGGAGCTCCTCGAGGTCGGTCACCCAGCCGGCCCCGATGGTCTCGGCGATCAGTCCGGCCAGCGGCGGGTTGCTCTTGAGGAGCCAGCGCCGCGGCGTGATGCCGTTGGTCTTGTTGTTGAAGCGCTCCGGCCACATCTCGTGGAAGTCGCGAAAGACCTCGCGCTCGAGGATCTCGGTATGCAGCGCGGCCACCCCGTTCACGCTGTGGCTGCCCACGATGGCGAGGGAGGCCATGCGCACGCGCCGCTCGCCGTCCTCGTCGATGAGCGACATGCGGCGGGCGCGGGCGTCGTCGCGCCCGAAACGCCGCCCGACCTCGTCCAGTAGCCGCCGGTTGACCTCGTAGATGATCTCGAGATGGCGGGGCAGCATGGCGCCGATCAGGCCCACCGGCCATCGCTCGAGCGCCTCGGGGAGCACGGTGTGGTTGGTGTAGCCGAAGGTCGCCCGGGTGATCTCCCACGCCTCGTCCCAGCCGAGGTGCTCGAGGTCGACGAGGACCCGCATCAGCTCCGGCACCGCGAGCGCGGGATGGGTGTCGTTGAGCTGGATGGCGACCTTGTCCGCGAAGCGGCCGAGGCCGTCGGCCCCGCTCGGCTCGGCCCGGAGGCCGTCGCGCTTCTTGTAGCGCCGGAGGATGTCCTGGAGGGTGGCGGAGACGAAGAAGTACTCCTGGGCGAGCCGGAGCTCCTGGCCCGCGGCCACGTTGTCGCTCGGGTACAGCACCCGGCAGATGTTCTCCGAGCGGGCGCGCGCCTCGATGGCCCCGATGTAGTCGCCCTCGTTGAACTCGCGGAGATCGAACTCCTCGACTGCCCGCGCGGCCCACAGCCGGAGCGTGTTGACGGTCTGGGTGCCATAGCCGGGCACCGGCGTGTCGTAGGGCGTCGCGAGCACGTCGCGGGTGTCCACCCACTCCTTCACGAGTCGGCCCTGGGGGTCCACCGCGGATCGAACCCGGCCGAAGAACTGGACTCGGAACCGGTCACTCGGGCGCGGGATCTCCCACGGGTTGCCGTAGCGCAGCCAGCCATCCGGCACCTCCACCTGCGCCCCGTTGACGATGCGCTGATGGAAGATGCCGTAGTCGTAGCGGAGGCCGTACCCGTAGGACGCGTAGCCGAGCGTGGCCAGCGAGTCGAGAAAGCACGCGGCGAGCCGGCCGAGCCCGCCGTTGCCGAGGCCGGCGTCCCACTCGGCCTCGCGCACGTCCTCGAGCCGGTAGCCCAGCTCGTGCAGCGCGGTGGCGCACTCGTCCAGGAGGCCCAGGTTGATGAGGCTGTTCCCGAGCGAGCGCCCCATCAGGTACTCGAGCGAGAGGTAGTACACCCGCTTCGCGTCGCGGCGGTAGTAGGTGTCCTGCGTGCGGACCCAGCGCTCGACCATCCGATCCCGCACGGCCAGCGCGACGGCGACGTACGGCTCCCACGCGGTGTCCACGTGCTGCGGCAGCTCCGCGAGCGTGTACTCCAGATGCGTGAGGATGCCCCGCTTGAGGGACTCCGCATCCATGCCGAGGCTGCCGTAGGGCAGGCGCTGGAGGGGCGCCGCGGGGGCTATCCGAGCGGGTCGATCGCTCCTGAGTGTCATGTATGCGCTGACGATCCCTCGCCGCCGCGTCGCGAAAAGACGACAGGGCAGGCGGCCCGTGATGAACCGACTGCCCCGTGTCCGTGGATCTCGGAGATTTTGGTGGAGCTGAGGGGGCTCGAACCCCTGACCCCAAGACTGCCAGCCTTGTG
>CAMLFJ010000413.1 GCA_946479205.1 uncultured bacterium
AGGCCGTCATGCGATCCTGAACCGCGCCCGGATCTCGTCGGGCCGCTCGGAGTAGGGCGGGATCGCCTCGGCGGGATCGAACGCGACCTCGACCACGACGAGCGCCGGCGCCCCCGCCGCGCGCGCGTGTGTGAAGGCCTCGCGGAGCCCCGCGACGTCGCCGGCCGAGGTCACGTGGCCGATGCCGGCCGCCCGGGCCAGCGCGGCCCAGTCCACCGTCACCGCAGGCAGCGCCTGCCCGCCGGAGGACTCGTAGCGTCCGTTCACCCAGAGCAGCATCGTGAGGTTGGGCGGCGCCGCCGCGGCCACGGTGGCGAGCACGTTCGGGCTCATCAGGAGCGAGCCGTCGCCCTCGAGCGCGACCACGTGGCGATCGGGGCGCTGGAGCGCCATGCCGAGAGCGAGCGGGATCGCCGCGCTCATCGAGTCGCACAGCGCGAAGACTGGACAGGGCACCGTCATGTAGGGCAGGTAGCGCGCGTTGGCCCCCAGACAGGAGACGAGCGCGTCGCGCGGCGTCAGCATCGCCACCAGCGCGTCGAGCAGCGGCTTGCGCGCGGTCACGCGAGATCCTCCCCGCTGATCAGCAGCACGAAGGGCCCGCGCGACTCCACACAGAACTCGACGCCCTGCCTGACCTGCGCGGCCAGGTCGCCCCGGCGGTCCGCGCGGGCGTGGGGCAGCCGCCAGGCCCGCAGCGTCTCCTCGGTCACGCGGCCCTTGGGTGCGTGGTAGTAGACCGGATCGCGGTGATCGCCCCGCAGCGACACGATGAAGAAGCACGGCAGATGGTAGAGCTCGACCAGCCCGGCCAGGATGCCGCCGCAGTTGAGCAGCCCCGCGTTCTGGATCAGCACCGCGCCGCGTCCGCCCGCCAGGTTGGCGCCGCAGGCCACCGCCACCGCCTCCTCCTCGCGGGCCACGTCCACCGCGCGCAGGCGCGGCGAGCGGCGCACGCCCGCCATGAGCCGGCCGATCCAGGTGTCCGGCACCGACGCCACGATCGAGACCTGGGCCGCCTCGAGTCCCGCCACGATCTGCTCGAGCCCGGTCATCGGCCGACCCATGGCGTGCGGGTGGGAGGCGGCGCAAGCGCCCGGGCGGCCACCTCGATGGCCTCGACGATGAAGTGATAGCCGGTGCAGCGGCAGAGGTGCCCGGCCAGCATCTCGCGGATCTCCTCGCGCGACGGCGTGGGCCGCTCGCGGAGAAACGCGCAGGCGCTCATGATGATTCCCGGGGTGCAGTAACCGCATTGCAGCCCGTGCTTAGCCCAGAAGGCTTCCTGGATCGGGTGCAGCCCGTCGGCGGGCGCCACTCCCTCGATCGTGGAGATACGCTGGCCGTCGGCCTGCACCGCCAGCATCAGGCACGAGCGCACCGGCTCCCCGTCGAGCAGCACCGTGCAGGCCCCGCACACGCCGTGCTCGCAGCCCACGTGGGTGCCGGTGAGATCGAGATCTTCTCTCAGGAAATCGGCCAGGGTCGCCCGCACCTCGACCGTGCGCTCGTGCTCCTGGCCGTTCACGGTCACCCGGATCGCCTTGTTCACGAGCGGCCCTCCCATCGCGAGTGGGCCGCGGTCAGGGTGCGCTCGGCCAGCGTGGCCGCCACCCGGCGCCGGTAGGCCGCGGTGGCGTGGATGTCGCCATCGGGCGAGAGGCCGGCGGCGGCCGCGCGCGCCGCCTCGCCGATCAGCGCCGGCGTCGGCACGCGGCCTTCCAGCGCCCGCTCCGCGGCCGCGCCCCGGACGGGCGTTCCTCCGGCACCGAAGAAGGCCAGCCGCGCCCGGGCCACCGTGCCGTCGGCCGCGCGGGTGAGCACGGCCACCGCGCCGACCAGCGCGAAGTCGCCGTGGCGGCGCGAGACCTCGGCGAAACCCCAGCCCGAGCCGGCCGCCGGCAGCGTGAAGCGCACCGCGGTGGCCAGCTCCTGGCCGTCGAGCGCGGTGGTCAGGGGCGCGCGGTAGAACCGGTCCGCCGGGATCATGCGCTCGCCCCGGGGCCCCCGCGCGATGACCACGCCCTCGAGACAGAGGAGCAGCGCGGGCAGCTCGGAGGCGGGATCGGCGTGGACGATGTTGCCGACGACCGTGCCGCGATTGCGGATGGGTGGGTGCGCGACCGCATGAAGCACCTCGGTGAAGAGCGGCGAACGGCCGGCCGCCCAGCGCTCGAGCGCCCGCTGGCGGACCAGGGCGCCGATCTCGAGGATGCCGCTGGCCTCGCGGATGCCGTCGAGCCCGCGCAGCCGGTTGATGTCCACCAGCACCGCCGGCCGCGCCAGCCGCAGGGCCAGCATCGGGATGAGGCTCTGGCCGCCGGCCAGGATCTTGGCGTCGTCGCCCGCGGTGGCCAGCGCGCCGATGGCGTCGTCGAGCGTCGTCGGCGCCACGTAGTCGAACGGGGCGGGCTTCATGCCGGATCCGCGCGTCGGCCCGCCGCCTGCTCGATGAGGCCCAGGACCACCGACGGGCCGAGGGGGGTGCGGGTCACGCGCACGCCGAATGGCGCGAGCGCGTCCTCCACCGCGTTGGCGATGGCGGCGGGCGGCGAGATCGCCCCGCCCTCGCCGATGCCCTTGAGACCGAGCGGGTTCCGCGGCGACGGGTACTCGAGGTGCACGGTCTCGATCGCCGGCAGCTCCATCGCGGTCGGCACCAGGTAGTCCATGAAGGTCCCGGTGAGGAGCTGCGCCTGCTCGTCGTAGACCATCTCCTCCAGGAGCCCGCCCCCCACGCCCTGGGCGACGCCCCCGTGGATCTGGCCCTCCACGATCACCGGGTTGATGATCGTCCCGCAGTCGTGCGCCACCAGGTAGCGGAGCAGCTTCACCGCGCCGGTCCCGGTGTCCACGTCCACCACCGCGACGTGGGTGGCGCTGGTATAGGTCACGGTCGGCTGGTGATGGTAGACCGTCGCCTCGAAATCGGGGGAGGCGACCCCGGGCTTCGCGAAGGTGGGGATCGAGGCCTGGATCACCTTCGAGATCGGGATCGCGGAGGCGGGGGCGCCGCGCACCGAGACCATGCCGTCCGCGAGATCGATGTCGGCGGGCGCGGCCTCGAGCAGCGCGGACGCCGCCGCGACCAGCTTGTCCTTCACGCGGCCCGAGGCCTCGTGGATGGAGCTGCCCGCGTTGACCGCGCTGCGGGAGGCGAAGGTGCCGACTCCGAACGGGATCGCGGCGGTGTCGCCGCCCACGATGGTCACCGCCTCCAGGGGGATGCCGAGCGCGTCGGCCGCGATCTGGGCGAACGAGGTCTCGTGCCCCTGCCCCTGGCAGCAGGCGCCGGTGGCGACCACCGCGTGGCCCGAGGCGTCGAGGCGGACCGTCGCGCCTTCGTAGGGGCCGATCGCGGTGCCCTCCACGTAGCTCGAGATCCCGATGCCCCGGTGGATGCCCTGCCCGCGCAGCTGCGCCTGCTCGGCACGCAGGGCCTCGTAGCCCACCGCCCGCAGCGCCGCCTCGAGCCCAGCCTTGAAGTCGCCGCTGTCGTAGACGAGCGGGTTGCCGTCGCGATACGGGATGTGTAGCTCGTAGGGCAGATCGGCCGCGGCCAGGAAGTTGCGCCGGCGCAGCTCGGCCGGGTCCATGGCGAGCTCACGCGCCAGGCAGTCCACGATGCGGTCCATCGCGAACACGGTCTCGGGGCGCCCGGCGCCGCGATAGGGCGCGTTCGGCGTCTTGGTGGTCACGACGCCGCGGCACTCGACGTCCAGGTTCGGCACGCGATGCGGGCCCAGCAGGTGGGCCACCGTGTTGTAGGGCAGCACGATGCCCCAGGAGTTGTAGGCGCCCAGGTCCACC